>DASQTN010000092.1:0-5845 GCA_035641895.1 Chryseolinea sp.
AGTCTGCGGTAAGAGCAGGGACACTTGGCCTACCCATGGCGTTGGCAATCATTGGAGGTTATCCTGATAAATTTGTTCCGTTTATAAATTTATTTCGAGAATCAGGAAAGAAAGCAGGCTATGAAAATTTGCCGTTAGGAATTAATTCGCACGTATACGTAGCAGAAACATCGCAGCAAGCGGGAGATGAATTCTACCCGGCTTATTCTGTCATGATGAACCGGATTGGAAGAGAGAGAGGCTGGGCACCTTTACGTCGCATGGACTTCGATGCGATGCGTTCGCCAACGGGGTCGTTGCTGGTAGGAAGCGTTGATGAGGTGGTCGACAAAATATTATACGAACATAGCCTTTTCAAAAACTCAAGATTTCTGGCTCAAATGAGTGTTGGCGTAATGGCACACGACAAAATTCTGCGGTCGATAGAGTTGTTCGGTACTAAAGTAGCGCCAGCCGTAAAAAAAGCGCTGGCCGCCGCTACCGAAAATACAAAGGCTAAAGAGCAGGTTAGCGAAAAGTAATCGGCATCAAGGCGACGACGGAAGAGCCCTCCTATAGAATTAGCTCCTTGCGGATTAATGTTGGATATCAATTTAGCAACACCGCGTAGAGGTCCTTTACAGGACGAGAATTGCTTTTCCTGACACGGTATAATGACCTCTTTACATCTATTCCGAATCCATTTTGTTTTTTAGATACCAATTGGTATCTTCGCGCATGCGTAATCCGGAAGTGACCAAAGAAACGATTCTTAAAAAATCAGGAATATTATTTAATACACAGGGTTATAAGGCCACCTCCATAAGCAATATTACGGATGCGACGGGACTGACCAAGGGTGCAATCTATCGTCATTTTACCAGCAAAGACGAACTCGAAATTGAAACGCTTACGCATTTATCGGGTTTGATGAATGAAAAAATTCGCGGGCGGATAAAGGCCGAAACCACCGCCGGAAATAAATTGAGGGCCGTTGTACAATTTTTTGAATCCTACATTAGCAATCCTCCGATTGAAGGTGGCTGTCCCTTATTAAATGCCGCCATTGAGGCCGATGATGCGCACCCTCAATTACGAAGAGCGGCACTGAAGATTTTAAATGGCTTGCGAAGTGGTTTGATTTCCATTCTTGAAAAAGGAATTTATTATAAACAGCTTAAGCGTGGTATTGACAAGGAATTATATGCGACGTTGATCATCTCGTCACTTGAGGGGAGCATTATGATGAGCAAGTTGAGTGGCAATGATGATGACATCAAACGGACCATTAAACACTTAGAAAAACAGATCGCTGAAATTGAAATTTGATTTTTTTGCCCATAAAGATACCAATTGGTATCTATAAATAGAAATAAAAAATGAAAGCACTCATTCCACGAATCATTGGCGCAGGCCTGAACAGCCTGGCATACATTGCGCCCGCAAGAGCCGCGCACATAGGGTTTGAATTGTTCTGCAGACCTATCCGCATTCCCCTAAAGGAAAAACAAAAGTTATTTCTAAAAAAAGCCTCGCGAGAAACTTTTGATCACAATGGAATTAAGATCCAGACCTATCGTTGGGGGAACGGTGAAAAAAAGATTCTCCTATTGCACGGGTGGCAAAGTCACACTTATCGTTGGAAAATTTATATTGAAGAACTGAGTAAGAATTATACGGTTTATTCATTAGATGCTCCAGGCCACGGACTGTCTGGAGGAAGTCAATTAAGCGTACCGCTTTATAGCGAAGTAATTGAAGAGCAAATGAAAAGAGTTGGCGGAATCGACGCTATGATCACACATTCATTAGGAGGGTTTTCAGCCCTCTACACTTTCTATAGAAATCCGAAATTGAAGGTGGATAAAATTATCACGCTTGCATCTCCAGGCGAGGCATCAGAATTCTTTGACTTTTATTCAAGGGCCCTTAGATTGTCAGAGAGAAGTACCCAGCTTATCACGAAGCGCTTTGTAGAGCATTTTCAAAAAACACCAGCATTTTTTTCAGCGCCGTCATTCGCCTCCACACTGAACATTCCAGGTTTAATTATTCACGATGAAGATGATGATGAAACTCCTTTTTACCACGCTGAGAGAATCCATAAAGCGTGGAAAAAATCAAAACTTATTAAAACAAAAGGTTTTGGTCATAATCTGAAATCTGCCGAAGTGATCAAAGAAGTTGTACAATTCGTTCAGGACCCGCTGTCATCACCTTTCGACAATGAAATGGAACTGATCCGTAGCAAGCAATAATTCTGTTTTATGAACGCCGGCATTATCATTGATCTCAGCCTCGGTTGTGGTTTATACACAAAAATTATAAACACGTCACAACTAATTTACGGTAACAGCTTCAGACGAAAGGATACGTCACGCCACCATGTTGAGATTTAAATCGGTTTGCTTTTGTGGTGAGCCGGTGACTGGCTAGGCTTTGCAAACTTTTGCATGTTGAAAGATTAGTACTTGCAAATTCTTGCTGCTTGTCAATTACAGACGCTTTTCCCCCAAGAATAATATGGGTAGTCCTTGACCGAATTTACCGTTTATTAAATACATTTACCTGGACCGAGCGCAGCGCAAGAACTCAATGAGCACGCAAGACTATTTTTCGTCAACATCCACCCCTGTACGGATAGCCTATCATATACTTTTTTGGGTAGTGCTCTATGTGCTTGACGTACTCATCTTCGGGTTCGCTTATGAAAATGTTGATCGTTTCGTAACGCTGGTTTTAGCCGAAGTACCGCCGCAAATCGTCCTTGCGTATACCGTAATGTATTGGATAATTCCCCGATACGTTGCCAAAAAGCTTTTTTTTGAATCTGTATTCTTTCTCTGTGTCGCATTCATAATTAGTGGATTTTTCGGTCATATCCTGTTCCTCATTTTTTCGCTTTACAGCGACGAAGTCAGCCTTTGGGACCTGCCTAAAATATTTATGCGCGGATTCTATTCTTTTTTTCATGCCAGCATTGCTGTTGCCATCAAGGTAATAAAGATGTGGTATGAAAATGAAAAACGAGTGTCTGAAATGGAAAAGGCTAAGCTGGAATCAGAATTAAAAATGCTGAAAGATCAGGTGAATCCGCATTTTATGTTCAACACCCTAAACAATTTGTACGGGCTAATTGGAAAAAATCCTATTCACGCCCAGGAATCCGTTTTAGGACTCTCGGGAATACTACACTATATGCTTTATGAGAGCAACCACGATCGCATCGGCTTACAGCAGGAAATCAGGTGCATCCGTGACTACATTGAACTAGAAAAATTACGTTATCCAGGGAATCTTTCAATATCAATCAACGTCCAGGAAAATATTCAGAGCCTTTCAATAGTGCCTCTTTCTATATTCCCATTTGTAGAAAATAGTTTTAAACATGGGGCATCCGAAATGATTCAAGATGCCTGGATCAATATCGATTTTTCTACTTTTAAAAATTATTTCGTATTTAAGATTGAAAATGGCAAGGGTCCAAAACTTACCAGCAACTCCGCAACGGGTCTTGGGTTGAACAATGTAAAAAGAAGGCTTGAACTGGTTTACGGTAATGATCACTCCCTTCAAATCATGGATAGCCCAGAAAGCTTTTTAGCAATTTTAAAAATTGCCTTGCCGCGAATGAAAAAAATCGGGAATCGAGAGTATGAAACTGACATGTCTTATAGTAGAGGATGAGCCCATCGCTCAGGATATTCTGAAATCATACATCGACAAGACTGATTTTTTTGAAATTTCTGCGCAAGTTAGCAATGCCATCGACGCCTTTACCTTTTTGCAAAATAACCCTGTCAACCTTTTATTTCTTGATATTAAAATGCCACAAATGAGTGGAATTGAATTATTGAGGGCGCTCTCGAACAAACCGAAAGTCATTATCACATCTGCGTATCGTGATTATGCCATCGAAGCATTTGATCTCGACGTTGTGGACTACTTATTAAAACCCTTCTCATTCGAACGTTTTCTTAGGGCAGTTGGCAAAGCATTCAACGACACGTTAACGAATGTCGCAACCGTCCCTGCTCAAAAAAACCTGAAAGAGAGATCGTTCTTTTTCGTAAAGGGAAATAAGCAACTTCAAAAAATTTACGTCGAGGACATTGCTTACATCGAAAGTCAACGCGACTACCTGAAGTTTAAACTTGTCAACGAGCAAGAAATCATTACACGTCAGACCATAGGCTATTATGAACAATTTCTGCCGGCACAACTATTCATCCGTATACACCGTTCTTTTATCGTCGCCATCGATAAAATTAAAACTGCTGAAGTCAACCGGCTTATGATCGGCCAGCAATATCTACCGATCGGTCGAAATTACAAACAGCACGTTTTTGAACATCTAAAAACTATCAGCACACAGCCCGACCTCGATCAAGACTCTTTGTGACATTGTTCGTCGTGGATTATAATCATATGTCATAGGATACCTGCTGTTTGTCGCACTTACTATTTTTCGCCTTTACCCTATGTTAAATTTTCACGTAGAGATCTAAGTGAAACTTCATTTGTTTAATTCTATGACAGCAAATCCTACTAGTATCGAGGCAGAAACTTTGAACCCCGTAACTGAAATATTTTCCAGCGATTCCTATTGGGCGGGTTTTAAAATTAAGCGAACTATTCGTTCATCGATGTATGTGCCTGAAAGAACCCTTTCAAATCATACTTTACAGTTCAATTTTGGAACACCCATTTCGCTATCGTGGAAGTCAAACGGGAAATGGACATCAGGAATATTTGACTCCGGAAATCTCGTGGAGCTGTTATCGCAGGGTGAGAAAGAAGAACTTCAATGGGAAGGAGACTATAACGCGCTGGAGATTGAATTCACTCCTTCGTTCATTGACGCACTGCTCGAAAAGGAAAATGTTAGATTTAGGGAAGAACATAATGTTTACGATCCTCTTCTAAAAGATATCGTGATTAAACTTTATGAGGGTGCCCACGCTTCCCAGCTACAAAAATTGTATACGGAAAGTTTAGGCATAGCTTGTGCAATCCACCTTGGGACAACGTACACTCTAGGCACTAAACGAATGTTTGCCCCTAAAGGAAAATTATCTTCCCACCAATTAAAAAATGTTGTTGATCTGGTGCACTCCTGTATTCATGGTGTAATTACCTTGGAGGACCTTGCACAATCTATTCACCTTAGCGTATTCCATTTCTCCAGATTATTCAAAAACACGTTGGGTGTTAGTCCTTATCAATTTGTACTGAGATTAAAAATAGAGTATGCTAAAATGCTTATCAAAAGAAGACAATCGATCAGTGAGATCGCTTATACGTTAGGATTCACCGATAGTGCTCACTTTTGCAATGCCTTTAAAAAATTCACAGGCCTGTCGCCACTTCAATTTAACATGGCCTCTTAAAAATACTATAAGGTCTGTTAGACAAATCCTTTACGGGAATAATATCGATGTGTTAACAGAGAAATTGGTAAACCTATAGCCACCATCAGGATCGCCATACCGGTAAGAGCGCCCTTCAAATTAAAAGGTCTTTGCGCTATCTCACTCAACGGGATAACCACACGATTCATGATAATCCAAACAAAGATTCCATATACTAAACCTGAGATGTATTTATTCTTCCTCAATAATGGAACTGCAGGATACATAAAAAAGAAAAATATGGTCCACGAAAATGCGATGAGATAATGGAAAATCACTCCCCAAAATATCATTATGTTCCCACCAGAAAACGCCTCACCTGCACCAAAAGCGCCACTAGCGATAAATTTGAAGACCACCGCGGGAGTGGCTTGAGAAAAGACAATCGCAGCAATCGCATCCAAGGTACCGGCCAAAAATCCTGTAAGAAAAATCAATCTCCATGCGTTTGACGA
>DASQTN010000093.1:0-5427 GCA_035641895.1 Chryseolinea sp.
CAATGGCACTCGGATTATTAAACTGAGGGTTCGCATTACCGCCAGTGCCAGTTCCGGCAACTGTGGTGACGAGGTAATTAGCGGATTCATCGGAAGGGTGCACTTCGTCTTTTCCGCAGCCTGTAAAAAGCAGCAATAAAACCAGAGTTGCAACTACTGGAAAGGCTTTTGTATGCCCGATCAATATTTTTTTCAATATTCTCATAATTGTCTTCGTTATGAACCTTGAAGAAATTTCTCGTTGATAGTCTAGCTTATCGTTTAACTGCGTGGTTTCATCCTTCCCAGCGCTGCGTTAATCGTGAAGCTTGCGAAAGTATATTTTGGGTTGATATTTAAATACGGGGAGATACCGATACCGCCCCATCGTATTGATGGAATGAACTGAGCACGAAGCGCAAGACCAATGGTGCTCTCATCCTTGACAGTATAATTGTCAGGACAGCCTGTTTGGTAAAGAATGGGAATCCCCTGCGTCGACGGCCCACTACCTTCACTGGTTTCGACCTTAACATAACTTAAGCCGGCAGATAGCGTAAGCATACTGACCTTTCGCTTCTTTATTATACCGTATGAAATTTCAAGTGCATCAGCCCTTTTGCCGAGGGGATTTTCAATTGGAAAGAATAGAACAACTTCCTCGCAATGATCGTTGGTCCATACCGGCGAATAGTGTATTGAAATAATTCTGCCGGGTATCATCTCATATGAAAATCCTATATTGGCCGCCCCGCCTTGTCCTCCCCAGCCCAAGCCAAGGTCGAACCAAAAGCTTTTTTTATAGGGATCAGGAATAACGTTATGGCTATTTGCCTGAGCACATACGCATTGTATGGAAAGAGCCGCAAAGCCCATCAATAAAACTGCTGTAAAATTTTTCATATGGTGTGTGTTAAAATTTTATCAGTCAGCACTCAAGGACTTTTTTAAAATGCAAGCTGGGGATATGGAATTTTACCTATCCTTGAGTGTACAATTAATCTTTCGCAAAAGCATTTGAAAAATAGGACAGGGTTAAAACAACCTGGCATTTCGCTTCCAAACCACTGCCACCCTTTTTTTAAGAAGATAAGGGGAATACTTTAAACGATTGAGAAAAGCTTTAGTGAATGAGTATAGATAAAAGTATCATTAAATAAAACGGAAAACAAACCCATGAACTTGGCATGTTCCGGTGAAAAGCGAAGAATTCAAAAATTTGAATTTTAGCTTTTGGAACTTATCAAAAATGATAAATTATCGAGACACAAATGCACGTTGTTGTGGCCAGTGCACTATATACTGTTTACATTTCCCTCAAATCCATTCAATCAAACTTGCAACATACGCACTGTGTATTGTCCTTATCCAAATATTCAGCTTTCCAACAATGTTGGTCGTTGATGTTTAACATCGACTTTTCAGTACAACGCAATCTAAAAAACGACCAAGGGATATTTCCACGGTTAAAGAGGTCGAGCGGATTCGAATTATTTCCACTAAGTTGAACAGAGATGCGCGAAAAATCCGATACCCCCTGCCCCTCATTAATCCATTGTATTTCTATCATCCTCCACTGTATCACTGGACTTTCTTCGGATTGGCGGGATCTTCATGAAGCTTGAGTGAATAGTTGCCGTATGACTGACAAAGAATCGAACTAACCTATTTCTCGTCAATATTCCAGGTTTTGAAAAATTCCGGCAACAATCTTTAGGTGGCGGGTTCATTTGCCTGCGGACGAAAAACCAATAGAGCGGTGTTACAACTATTGTTAGTCGACAAGCATCATTTGAAAATAAACTTAATAAGGTAAAGGGAGAAGAGGTTTGTTAACACAATTGAAGTACTTGGCGGTCGTTGCACTTGCTAATTAATGCACCTGATTTATTCTTGATGCAAAAAAGCAAAGCCGGCAGAATTCTAATTAAGAAGTGTGCTAATGGCGTACTAATTAAATTAAAAAACCTCACAGAAATGTATACTGTGAGGTTTGAAGTGAGCCTGCAGGGATTCAAACCCCGAGTCTTCTGATCCGTAGTCAGATGCTTTATTCAGTTAAGCTACAGGCCCTATTGTCTGAAATTTTGGACTGCAAATGTAAAGAATAAATTAACTCAGCAAAACAAAACGGTTTGGCCCTGCCACCAAAAAAGCTATTTTTGACCCTTCTAAATGAATAAACAACGCATGACGCAGAAAATTGGAGCACTTGTATTTTTTTTAGGAATTTCTTGCACCCTGTTCGCCCAGAGCGAAGCTGCCAAAGCAGTTTCCAGAAGACCGGATATACCTGGTACTTTTGCCCTGGAATTTGGATTTAATTTCGATACCGGTGCTCCCGAGCCGTTTAGTCTTGGTTTTTGGGGCTCGAGAACTTTCAACCTTTATTATCAATACGAATTAAGGATCCTCAAATCGAGTTTTAGCTTTGTACCTGGAATTGGACTGAGTTTGGAGCGCTTCAAATTCAACAATGAGTACACGCTGGACCAGGATCCCAACGATCCGAGAAGTATCATTATGATACCACCCGTCGAAAATGTCTACCCTAACATTAAGAAATCCCAACTTATCACAAATTACATTGATGTGCCCCTTGAACTCAGATATAGCACCAATCCGGACGATCCGGCCAGGAGTTTTAAGGTCTCATTTGGCGGAAGAATCGGCTATATGTACGACTCGTTTACCAAAATAAAGTACAAAGAGAACTCGCAGCTGAAGAAGTTCAAAGACAAGCAGGAGTATAACTTAAGCAAACTTCGTTATGGATTGACTGCAAGACTCGGTATCGGGAGTTTTAGCTTGTTTGGATATTATAATTTAACGCCCCTTTTTGAAGAAGGAGAAGGCATAAGCGACATATCAACCTCCGGGGCCGTAAAAAATGACTTCAGCACGTTGACGATAGGAATTTCCCTGGCAAGTTTCTAAGCCCGAGGGTATTTCTTATGCTCGATGGATAAAAGCAAAAAGAAGTATCAGAATCAGATTTTCTGCTCAGAATTCTTTTTTGGAGCCTTTTTAGCGTAGGTCGGGCATGTGTATTGGCTACACGCCGAAATAAAAGCCGCTAAAGCGATAAAAGCAACAATCTTTTTCATTCTAATAACTTTGGGTCTAACAAAAATATAATTCTTTCTTAATAAAACAAATCCAAGGCCAACTAGCTTGATGGGCCGACTACTGAATCATCAGGTTACAACCCCTTACATCAGCATTATCCAGCCGTCCCAACACTTCAAATGAGCCATCCGGATAAACTTTCCCTAAATCTTCAGTCTCAACAAAGGAAATCGTTCGCCAATTAGCCAAATCGATAACGTTAATCCCGCCGGTTTCGGATAGTAACCCCTTCGTTTGCGGATCTGTGATATCACGGCATAATACCCTCATCCAGGGTGGACAAACGAGGTTGCCTTCGCTCTTCGAATACGCTTGGGAAAGCATTTCTGTCATTCCATATTCTGAAAATAGCGATTTAACGTTTATTTTGGCTGTTAGTACCTCACTCATCTCATTCTTTGTGATTTCTCGCCTGCGTCCCTTCATTCCTCCCGTTTCAAAGACAAGACAGTGACTAAGATCTACCTCAAATTTCTCAGCCAGGTCTAACAACGCGAAAGACACTCCCCATAATATGGTTTTCCTTGAATCATTTTTTATCGCCGAAATTTTTTCGATGAGCGCAGGATAGTCATTTAAGTAAAAACCTGAATGGGGCGAATCGCTATTGCGGACAAAGAATTCCATCATAGCGATCAGCGACGAGCCTTGCCGCTCCAGATACGAGGGTAGCAACGCTAAAAAATGATAGTTTTTTATAGACCCGAAGAAATGCTCAAAACATCGAACAGAGTGGGCGAGGTAAAACTGCAAATCTGCAACGGCATGCTTGCTGGAACCATTTTGCGTTGTTCCACTGCTGATAAAAGTAGTCTCCGGCGTCCATTGCCCCGTCTGAATAGAATGTGTTTTAAAAAATGAGATCGGTAAAAAGGGAATCTCGTCTAAAGAACGAACTCGCGAGACGTCTACCCCAAGATTACGGATAAAAGCGTTATAAAGCGGATTGTTTCTAGCTTGAACATCAAAAAGCTCAAGCGCAATATCTTTAAAGCTTGTATCGTTTACTGAATATAATTTCGTCGTAAAACTTTTAAAAGTTTCCAAGTGTTTAGTTAACTTGATGGGCCAAATTTAGAGATGAAACAGGTAAGGAGCGCATTATTGTTTGCAATTTCAGTTGTTCTGTTCGGTGCCTGCTTTAATCCACCAGAATTTAGCAATAATCCTGCAATTGAATACAAAGGAATTTCCTTTGGAAAAACTGCCGACGGCGAGGACGAACTGATTGTCTCATTAGATTTTAAAGATGGAAATGGGGACTTGGGCCTTTCCGCCACCGATCCCCTGGACGCTGACAGTCCCTTTCATGATGTTAACTTTTTTGCCAATGACAATGGTACGTTGTACCCGCTGGTTCCAAGCCTGGTCACAGATTTCACTGGGTATACGTTAGCCAAATCTAAAAAGACACCTCAAAATTCATTTTATGAGATCCTTGAGCCATCAAAAACTACAGGAGAAATAATAACCGCTCAAAGCAGAAATGAAGGATTTCCAAGCCTTCCTCCATATGCTGATCCTTATAAATGTGCGGTGTATAAAGAATCATACCTTAACAAAAATGATCTTCCCGATACAATTTTTATCTATAAGGATTTAAAATATCTCATTAAGAATAAAGCGAGCGTAGTTGATAGTTTAGTAAGGGACGGAAGTCCCAATACGTATTGGTATGCAGTGGTGGACTATTTCTATATTCAGCCCAATCTTGGCCAATACAACATGTATGTTAAGTTTTTCGTCAAGCAAAATGATGGCTCATTTGTAGAGTATGATTTTGCGGAAGAATTTTGTGAAACACATAATGGAAGGTTTCCAAGACTGGCAGACAATGATCGAGCGCTGGAAGGGGAGATCAATTACTCTATGGTAAGCACCGGATTCCAAGCAATTTTCGGCCAAAAAACCCTAAAACTGCAGGTCACGATTTACGATCGCGCGTTGAACACTTCCAATACTATTGAAACGCCCGAGTTCAGACTCGAGGAAATTTAATAGTGTCAACTATTCAATTCAGAGGAGGAAATTTACCAGGTTCCACTTCAGCCATCACAGCATAAACTTTTTCAAAAACATCTTCTGCATTAGGCTTTGAAAAATAATCGCCGTCAGAGGCGTATGCCGGTCTATGTTCCTTAGCAGTGATCGTGACAGGTTTCGAGTCAATAAAGTGATAACCGCCTTGGTCTTCAAGCACCTTCTGCATCATGAATGATGTTGCACCTCCGGGAACATCTTCGTCGGCAAACACGATCCGGCTCGTTTTCTTTATCGAGTCAAGAATGCTGTGATTAATATCAAACGGAAGCAGGGTTT
>DASQTN010000094.1:0-5038 GCA_035641895.1 Chryseolinea sp.
GAAGCAGCTATGGCAATGAGCAAGAAGAAGCATATTACTTACGGCTGGATCGACCTCTCGTGTCAGCTTACTCCAGATTAGCCGGAGGACTGGAGTTAAGTAGAAACTGGTCTAAGAACTTTTATCAGGCACATGACTCCGTTTTCAGGTCATACCGATACAACATCAGAGATGTTTGGTTGGGATATAATCTTGGAGCAAAGAAGAACCGTGCGAACCGCGGTAGTCATTTTATCAGTGCCCGAGTGTTTGAGCAAAGATTTTCACGAAAACCCACCCAGCCTCAGGATGCTATAAACCCTGCGTTTAACAGTCGTACATTTATACTTGGTTCCTTCACTTTCTTCAGACAAGAGTTTTATAAAACGCAATATGTATATGGATTTGGCCGTACAGAAGACGTTCCCTATGGACATACCATATCTCTATTGGCGGGGTGGCAAAATCTATTGTCACTAAAACGGGCATACATCGGGCTTGATGCCGAAAAATCGTTCGTCCATTCTGGCGGAAATTTTTACACCCTTTCATTACGAGCTGGTGGTTATCCAAATCACGGGCGATGGGAGGATGCGGCGTTATTACTGTACGGAAAACTCTTTAGCAGACTGAAACAATCGAAGCGGTTCTTGATCCGTCAATCCGCTGAGTTGGACTTTACTTATGTCTTCAATCAACGCACAAATACACTGCTCGATATCAACAATAGTTTTGGACTGGAGGGATTTATAGCGGATAGTTTGTTAGGAACCAAACGACTTCACGGTAGGTATGAAATTGTTCTATACTCCCCTTGGAGTTTCTTGGGATTCCGGCTTGCCCCCATTGTCTTTGGCGATGTCGGAATGATCGCGCCACAAAACAAAACTGTGTTTCATAACGCTCCCTTCTTTGGTTTGGGTACTGGTATCCGAACGCGCAATGAAAATCTTATATTCGGTACCATCGAATTGAAATTCATATATTATCCAAGGACGGTGGAGGATATAAACACTTTCAGGATCAGCGTCACCAGCAATTTACGAATTAAGTATACGGGAAGTTTTGTTAAGGCACCTTCGATAATTATTTACAACTAGCGTACTTTTTTACGCACAAGGATCGATAATTCTTCACCGTTATTCATTTTCTTATATTTGATTATCATCCTAAACAATTATGAGAAAAAGTTTTGTCTTGGTTAGCACGATTACGGTGCTTGCTATTGTAGCGTGGTCATTCTATTGGAACTGGGCCCTGCTGTTTTTCGTGTTGGTAGTGCCGCTGATCATCTTAGGCTTCATCGATATGATTCAAACCAAACAATCCATTCGGAGAAACTTTCCACTGTTTGGACGGTTGCGCTACGTGTTGGAGGACATGCGTCCCAAAATTCAACAATACTTTGTTGAAAGCGATACCGACGGATCTCCCATCAATCGAAATGATCGTTCTGTCATTTATCAACGGGCTAAAAAACAAATTGACACCACGCCTTTTGGAACTCAGTTAAATGTTTATGCTGAAGGCTATGAATGGATGAGTCATTCGATTGTACCTCTTGACTTTCATACCGTTGATCATCACCCAAAAGTTCTGGTTGGAAACAAGGATTGTAAACAGCCTTACAATGCGAGCATATTGAATATTTCTGCAATGAGCTTCGGATCGTTGAGTAGTCATGCCGTTGAAGCTTTAAACGCCGGAGCCAAGATCGGGGGATTTGCCCATAACACCGGCGAAGGTGGGCTGAGCCCGTATCATCTAAAGCACGGTGGAGATATTATCTGGCAAATAGGAACCGGCTACTTTGGCGCACGCGACGAAGAAGGTAAATTCTCCGATGAGGCATTTCGAAAAAATGCGACCCGTCCGGAGGTTAAGATGATTGAAATAAAACTATCGCAAGGCGCTAAACCTGGTCATGGTGGTATTCTTCCAGCGAAAAAGAATACTCCCGAAGTAGCCGCGATCCGCCTGGTAAAGGCTGGCACAACGGTATTTTCTCCGCCCTTTCATAGCGCATTTTCTACACCGAAAGGGATGATACATTTCATTCACAAGCTTCGTGAATTATCCGGAGGAAAGCCGGTGGGATTTAAGTTATGCATTGGCCGCAAAAGTGAATTTATCTCCCTTTGTAAAGCCATGGTGGAGTTGGACATTTACCCCGACTTCATCAACATTGATGGCGGTGAGGGCGGAACGGGTGCTGCTCCGCCTGAATTTTCCAATTTTGTGGGGATGCCATTGTTGGATGGGCTTGCGTTTGCGGACAATATGCTGAAAGGATTTGGAATCAGACATCATATCAAAGTTGGTGCGTCCGGAAAAATTTTGACAGGCTTTCAAATATTAAGAGCGATCGCGTTGGGCGCCGACATGTGCAACAGTGCCCGTGCAATGATGATGGCCTTAGGCTGTATTCAGGCGCTGGAGTGCAACAAAAATACTTGTCCTACCGGGGTGGCTACACAAGACCCTGCTTTAGTTGCCGGGCTTGTGGTGGACGATAAAAAAGTGCGTATCGCAAACTTTCATAAAAATACCGTAGAGAGTTTTGTTGAGCTCATGGCAGCGTCGGGAATTGATAGCCCTTCAAAATTAAACCGACATCAAATCAGCCGGAGGATATTTATGAACGAAGTTAAAACGCTGGAAGAAATTTATCCGTCACTAGCAGTAAGTGCTATGCTGACCCACCCGCTGCCGGAACGCTACAGGCTGTCTTTCGAATCAGCAAGTTCAGAAAAGTTTTAAACCGACTTCGGTGAAAGATGCTATTCTATAATCCCTTTTGACGAACCACTTCATAAAGGACGATACCCGCCGCAACGGACACGTTAAGCGAACCTATCTTTCCTTTCAGCGGGATCTGAGCGAGGTCATCAGCCTGACGTAAAAGGTTATCCGAAATACCATCTTCTTCGGACCCTAAAATAACGGCAATCGGACCCGTAAGGGTGAGCTTGTATATGGTTTGTTCGGTCTTTTCTGTGCATGCGACTACACGGATACCATTCTCGTGCAAAGTATGAATCGTCTTCTTCAAATCTTTCTCACGACAAATAGGTAAATGGTTTAAAGCACCGGCGGAAGTTTTCATCGCATCGCTCGTGATCGGCGCATTTCCTTTATCAGGAATAATGATTCCGGCGACACCGGCACACTCTGCAGTTCGTACAATTGCGCCAAAATTCCGGACGTCAGTAATTCGGTCGAGAATTATAAAAAACGGTTCACGCCCTTCGTTGTACGCTTTATAGATTAAATCGTCAACAGAGGAAAAGGAGACAACTGAAAGCAGACAAATAACGCCCTGGTGGTTTTTAGAAGAGATCCTCTTTAATTTTTCTGCGGGGACAAACGCGATGGGTATGTTATTGTTGCGTGCAACAGCGATCAGTTCCTTCACCAGATCGTTGCTAAGCCCTGTTTGAATCATTACCTTATCGATCTCTTTCCCCGCGGCGATGGCTTCAATCACGGCACGCGTGCCATAGATCATATCAAGTTTTTCCATTCGAAGCAACTAAGGCTTTATGCTAATTTATCAATCGCCTCTGCGAGCTTGCGATCCTTTTCTGTTACGATATCGCCGGCATCATGGGTGGATAATTCAAAAATTACCGTATTCCAGGTATTCGTCCACGTGGGGTGATGATTCATTTTTTCAGCAATAAAGGCGACTTTGGTCATGAAGCCGAAAGCCTCAGGAAAATCCTTAAACGTAAAAGTTTTCTTCAGTTTATTTTTATCGGTTGTCCATTCCATATGATTAGTTTAAAGTTATACTAGTTACAACTTTTTTCAGCTTGCCATGTTTTCAGTCGCCCTTACATTTTGGCAAAATAGTTCACTGTGTACAGATAGCTGAAGGCCTTAGAGGGCAACGATGCCTTCAATTTTGGAAGCCTTAATGTAGACACTTAGCACAGCTTCGGCTGAAGGCATCATCATCTCAACCGTTACACTTTTATAATTTCCTTGCTTAGACGATTTCTCGATCGTCGTATGAAATGGAAAGAGCTCTTTTACCTCACCTTCTTTTCCTGCGGGCACAATAAATTTAAAAACATATAAGGAGGGCCAGGTATAGTGCTGGTCTAGCTTTTCACGAAAAGAATTGATCCAGTTCTCATCCATAAGTTAAATGGCCACACCTCCCAGCCGTTGTGAGAAGTGTGGCCAAAAGCTAAGTATGCTTAATAAAATTTGTAGCGTTCGTCTACAATGTCTGCATGTTCTTTTATGGCTTCAGCTACCCCTACACTGCTGCGATTGGTGTTCCCTTGATCCAATTGCGTCTTATAAGTGCTATAGTCAGCCAGCGCCGGAGCAATTGTTTTGTTCGTCAACTCAAAAATCACAACACCATTTTCGCCCGCGAGCGGTTTAGACCGTTTTCCGCTTTCGAGCGAAAAGGCAGTGCCAACAGCGATAGGATCAAATCCAACGGTTGGCAATGAATTGCTGCTCAGCTTTAGATCGCTCGTTGTATAGACATTTGCGTCCTGACCGTAAGCAGTTTTTATTTCATCAAGTGAGCCTTTAAGTCCATTAAGTTTTTCAATGATTACCTTTCCTTTCAACTCGTTTCTTACTGCGGGTGTAATTTCTTCCTTGACCGATGCAAGCGGTCTGTAACCTTTTTCGACTTCGCCTGTCATGATTGCAACCACGTTTTGGTCCTGTAAGTCGAAGACTTGCGAAACTTTTCCAACAGACGCGTCGCGGAACAGCCATTGTACTACTGGACGAGCTTCACCCATGGTACCAATTCTCCGTTCCCCCGCGAGAATATTTTTTGCTTCCATCACTACAAGGCCCTGCTCCTTTGCTCTGGCCTCAAAATCTCCAAGGTCCGAAAGATCGCTGGCGAAAGCCTCTGCTTTCCTGAAAGCCTCGTTTAGCGTTGCATCGCTTGGCGTAATGGGCCGCTCGATGATCGTAATATTATATGCTGTGTTATCCTTTACATCTGTGACGTCGATAATGTGATATCCATACTCGGTTTCTACAAGGTTGTTCACCAATCCGGTTCTGGTTGCGCCGAACA
>DASQTN010000095.1:0-7025 GCA_035641895.1 Chryseolinea sp.
TAACAATTTTAACGCGTTGGACAGTACTATAATGATCCTTGAGAACCGTACATAGATACTCCGCATAATCATTGCCATTTGTGCCATCGTCCTCCACCGCAGCGTACAACACATCCTCATCTGTGATGGTCGCATCCTTTACTTTTTGTTCCTTACGAATTATCGCTAAAACGTCTTTATTTTCGGGAATGTCTTCGGAAGGGTGCCTGAATTTTGAACCTATCCAACCGATAATAATAATAGTCAGTATAATGCCTATGATTATGTAAAAGATCCTTTTCATTTTTGCGACTTAGCGTGCGTACCTCTCGACGAATGTAGGCTTGTTGGTGAAGAACAACAACAAGGGCGTTGAATTTTTTATATTGCTTTATGACTAATAAGTGAATAATCTTTTTAATCACTTTTCTCGGAAGTTTGGCATCGTAATTTTTCAACGTCGAACCGTGACGCGTTCGGGGAATACGTCGGTATCAGATAGGATCTATAAACCCTTTGGGCCGACTATTTGAAAATCTGGTGAAAAGAATTTTCGAAAAAAATAATGAAGAGGCTTGAACAACATCCTCTTTTTTTGGTCGAGGTAACGCACAATCAGGAAATTGCTAAATACGTTTCGAAAACTAATACAATACTACTTCCTTCAACTTGAAGCATGCTGATTCCTACAAGCAATTGGAGTTTTCTGATGACGGCGCAAACGATAAAGAGCAGTGCTAACGGATTGAGTAAGATTCTGGTTGGGTTCTGATTGTTGTTGTTCCCGTAGTCATCCCGGCGTACGATTAACTCTGAAGAAATAATATGCGAAACGGATTAAGACCCACCACAACGGTAGGCTTTTTCTTATTACTCACCAATCTTGGTTCCACAGATTTTCCTGATTCTCCTTGGTCAACCGGTCAGCTTGTAAACAGCATGTGTAAATAGTTTATTATTTAGTCGTTGATCCACCTTCAACTTTTTCGGCGATATCGTGCCAGGTCGCTGTTTGTCCGTTGCTATTCATAACTGTTCCGTCACTATATAGCTTGTTGCCGTCGATGCGATAGGCAATCTCAAACGATGTACCAACGCTGCTCGGATTGCTTGAATAAAGGACCGTGACTTTGAGTTTGTTATTTTGCACTGTATATGTTCCGCCCATCGCATCTTCAAACTTTCCATCACGATGCGCAATTCTCATCCAATGTGTAGCATTAAACATGTCAACACGCGTGGCCGTTTCTTTCGTGTGTGAACCTTTCGTACCATCAAAAAGTGTATACTCGGAGGACAACTGGTTCCACGTTCCTACAAGAGAATTTTTGGAAGTTGTCTGGGCAAACAGAATTGATGAGGTCAACAACATCATTACGCTAAGGAAAAATGTTTGAGTTTTCATAGTGGTTCGGTTAGGACATACAGAATAGCAATTCATGCGAGCAAATAAATTTAAATCAAAATTCTGAACAATTATGGAACTAATATTATTCGTTTATGTAGATTTATTCATACTAACGATTCTAGTTTATAAGTCGAAAATCGAATATTTCGGATGACCTACAATCCGTGTTAAAGAAGGAAGGCACAAATATGATTTTTCGATATTTTGAATCAGAGGTTCATTTGTCAATTAGTTGAGGTGTGGAATTTCACAGCCAATTATTTAGACAAGTGTAGTTAAAATATCCTCCGTTGAATTCCTATGTTTCTACCTTCAAAAGGAAATTGAACCAATACTGAAAATCTATTAAAGCGAAAAGATAGCGTTACGTTCGCCGCAAATCGTATCTCTTAAACGATCGAATTGGAAGTAAATATTGGTTCGACAAAATTTTACGGTAGTTACAAGAAAAAACCATAAGAGCTTATCGATTACTCAAAAAGAAATGGGTAAAAACTGGAAATTCCACCCTACTTTTTAGTCTCGAATTTAATAGGTTGGGTTTCTCCATCTCAACTGCTGCGCGTGTCCAGCTGCGGAAACCAGAAACCCGAAACTCTCGAAAAATCTGTCAAGCGATAACATTGATGAATTAAAAGGCCGACTATTTCTTCCACTCTAACGCCACAACATTTTCACCTATCGACTTTCCTTGTGCTGCGCCAGTCTCATTATCCTGGCGTGTGTGTATTCCACCTAGAAATCTGCTATAAGCACATTCTGTAGCCGTCTCTTGGATGGTCATAAACGTTCGCGAGCGGTACTGAATGCCTTCGAAGTCAGCAGGACGACCGGCATAAGTATTATCTACGAATTGAAAATTTTCTCCGAAAATGCTGGTAAGCGTTGTCGCAGTCGCGGCAGATTGTGTGGCGTGACCAGACGAAAATGCGGGGAAAGGTGGCTCCGGCCAAAATTGCTGATAGTTCTGATCGATGTATTCTCTGATGTATGGAAAAGGTCGCCCCGAATGATACGTGAATTTGACTTTCCAACAGCAGATGAAAGCGTCGGCAACCGCCATACCTACCTTAGCATATGCTTCTGCGGCTGTATACATATCTGCCTTCGCAGAAGTGATTGCAATAGTCGCAATGTTGTAGGAGTGGCCCGGTGGTGATGCGGTTTGCGTGGGATCATCAGCCCACCATGCAGCTATGCGCTTATCTTCTTCCGACAGCGAATAACGTTTGTCCCGTACCTCCTTAAAAACTTTGTAGTGATCCGAACTGGGATCGGTAGAAAAGGGAATGATAGCTGGCGCGGGCAAAGCGGCATTGGCGGAAAGAAACGTCCTGTTCTCGCCCCAATATGGATGAAGTGGAAGACCCGATACCGATTGTCCAAAAGTTGGTGGGATCCAATACCCATTACCGGTGGGGACCACGTAATCCGGATCGAAGTTACGCACATAACCCTCATGGCCTCCATCGGTTTTCGACCACTCGTAGATGGCCTCAGCTACCGCTCGACCGTATTGAACTGATCGCTCAGCTACATCCATAGACGTGGTTTTAATCTCCTCGTTATAGGCAGCCAGTTCGAGGGAATCTATCAATGCAGTTATATCGGTTTGGGCATGGGGATATAGACTTTTCAGGATTAATGCCTGGCCCGAATTCAATGCTATCGGCCAGTTGTACTCCTTATCTGTTTCAGGCTGTGGCAGCATAGGCGGCTCATTCAGCTGGCTGACAACACTTTGATAATTTGCACTACCGTGGACAACAGACTCGTACATCGTTAAGCCTATGTATCCGAGGCTTCTGGAAGTATAGGTTGGAGAGTTCGGAAAGGTAAACTGGACTGTTCGAAGCGTGACATCGGCCCAGCGGGCCGGGAGACCTTTGTCCCCTTCATTGATAGGGTTGATGTCAACGCCATCATCAGAACACGTTTGAAAAATAAAAAGCAGGCCCAGTGTTAGAAGAATTGCTGCAAGAGACTTCATAAAAAAAAATTTTTTTCCTTTTAACTGTCTCGATTCTGGGGCTTCCTGAGGGTACAACTCTAATTAAATGTAAGAAATACATTTAATTTATTGTATATCCCGAAATTTTTCTTAACATTTGTTAAGTGTATTTTATACATTTATTAAACCGCCCCAACAAATCAAATTTATATGACGAGAAAACTACTCCACTTCAAACTTCGAGAGATTAAAAAGTTGCTGGGTCGCGCGGCGGCCTTTGGCATTTTATTCTCCTTACTCCAAGTTACGCAACTGTATGCGCAAACCATTGTTAACGGTAAAATAACTTCATCGGATGATGGAGCAACTTTGCCTGGTGTTAACGTTGTGATCAAGGGAACTACTACAGGCACAACGTCTGGGTCAGACGGTACTTACAGGATCGATGCTCCCAGCGATGCGACCCTCGTGTTTTCCTTTGTCGGGTATGCTACATCAGAAGTTGTCGTTGGCCAGAGAACGACCATTGATGTTGTTTTGCAAACGGATATTACGGGTCTTGATGAAGTCGTCGTAATAGGATACGGCTCCGTAAAGAAAACGGATTTGACCGGCGCTGTAAGTTTGGTGGATCCCAAGGAGTTAACGAAAGTCAATACCAACAACGTAACCCAGATGCTACAGGGACGGGTTGCCGGGGTAGCCATCAACAGTGACGGCCAACCAGGCGCATCGCCAAAGGTAACTATCAGAGGTGTATCTACATTCGGCACAGGCGGAACTGATTCAGAACCGTTGTACGTGGTTGATGGGTTGCCATTAGGCGGTACTACTGGCTCGACCGGCGATCGCGCACAGCCCACAGGTACATTCAATCCCATCCGCGATATAAACCCCAATGACATCGAGAGTATTCAAGTTCTTAAGGACGCGTCAGCAGGTGCTATTTACGGTGTTAGAGCCGCAAACGGTGTAGTTATTATAACAACCAAAAAAGGCCGGTTGAATCAACCTCTTAAAGTTGATTTGAATGCTTACTACGGCGTTCAAAACGTAGGTACAAAAATTCCAGTTACGCAACGGGAGAACTACCAGATGATAAACCGTGAAACGTTTATCAACGGCGGCGTGCCGCAAAATATTCCTCCTGGAAATGACCCTAATTCACCACTCTATATAGATGATATTGATACCGACTGGCAGGAGGAAGGCTTAACAGATGGATCTTTACAAAACGTGAATATTGCATTTGCGGGCGGAGGAAATAATACTACGTACTTCGCATCCCTTGACTATTTTAAGAATACGGGAACACTTGTCGGCAATGGGCCGGATTATGAGCGCTACTCGGTTAAGGTTAACACCGATACAAAAAAAGGTGCTTTCCGTTTTGGCCAAAACCTGTACGTTACCCAAAGTGATGAAACTTCCGGACTCAGAGTTTCAGGAATACCAGGTGCAAACCCTCCATTCATTAACGATCTCATCTGGGCTGCTCCTACGATTCCGGTATATGATCCAAATCGAAAGGGTGGATATGGCGGCTCTTCTGGATCAATAGAAAACTCACTCTCGCTAAACATCATTGGTTTGAACAGCATGGTGGACAATAGCCGGATTACTTTTAGAACGATCACTGGCGCGTATGGCGAACTTGACTTCTTTAAGAATTTCACCTACAAATTAAATCTACAGTATGACTATACGCAGGAAAACAATGAGCTGTTTGTGCCGGAATACGATCTGGGATTCTTTTTCCCAAATGGAAGCGCATTCTTTGAGAAGGGAATGATTACTCGTACATCCGGACTGGTTGAAAATACTGTATCCTATAAGAAGGTGCTGGGCAAACATAATATTGATCTACTGGGCGGAGTAACATTCCAGAATTTCGCTATCACCGATGTTAAGGCGCGTACGTCGCAACTCACCGAACCATATGTACCGACGTTGTCAAATGGTAACGGTACCAAGACGGTTAGTGAAGTAGTGAACAGAAATTCGTTGTTCTCGCTGCTGGGTCGTATAAATTATAACTATGCCGACAAATATTTCATTACCGCCAATATCCGTAGAGATGGTAGCTCGAAATTTTCGGAGGACAATCGTTATGCGGTGTTCCCCTCGGTAGCCGTAGCTTGGAAATTGCATAATGAATTCACGATGCCCGAATTTATTGACGAACTTAAGATCAGAGGGGGATGGGGTAAATTAGGGAACCAGGCTATTCCAAATTACGCTTTCCAGCCAACGCTCAATGCCAATGTCACCTACTCATTCAATGATACCAGAGTTTTTGGAACCGCTGCGATTGCCGCAGTAGATCCCAATCTGCAATGGGAAAAAAGAAGCTCTAGCAATGTGGCTATGGATGTAAGACTGTTTAACAGTATTGACTTTACGCTTGAGTATTATTCTAATAAAGCAGAGGACATCATTGTTGCAGTACCTCTCCCGTTGTCGGTTGGCGCCTTGCCCGCTAGCTTATTAACAAATAGCGGATCCATGCGCAATACAGGCTTTGAATTTTCAATGAGCTACGCAAAATCATTTGGTGACTTTTTCATTGACATTGCCCCTAATTTCTATACCGTGAAGAATGAGGTACTGGCCATCGGACCTGGAAGTCCAACGCTGGATGACCTTGGTGCAAGAACCGTTGTTGGTGGTTCATTGGGTCGCCAGTTTGGATGGGTTTATGATGGAATTTTCCAGACCACTGAAGAAGTTTCCGACCATGCTTTTCAAAATGGTGGAACCGCCCCTGGTGATATCCGCTTCAAAGATTTAAATAACGATAATGTCATTAACGATGAAGACAGAACGTTCATCGGAGATGCAATTCCAGATTTTTATTATGGATTAAATCTTACAGCTGAGTATAAACACTTTGACTTCACATTTTTTGCTTCTGGCAGTTCCGGCGGTGTAGCAGTCAATAATATGTATCGTGGTTTAATGTCTTCTCAATCGTCAGGTAATACGAACTATCATGAAGACATACTTGGACGCTGGACTCCATC
The DNA here is from genome assembly GCA_035641895.1 of Chryseolinea sp. Taxonomy (GTDB): domain Bacteria; phylum Bacteroidota; class Bacteroidia; order Cytophagales; family Cyclobacteriaceae; genus Chryseolinea. Next base: position 6,362 of record DASQTN010000095.1, read on the forward strand.
GGCTACCAATACCGATGTACCACGTATGATCTATCTCGATCCTAATTTGAACGGCCGCCCTTCAGACCGACCTGAGTGGTTGCAAAAGACCAACTATCTTCGACTTAACACAATTTCCATTGGTTATTCATTGTCGCCGGGCGTGTTAGAAAGGATAAAGATCACGAAAGCCCGCTTTTATATTACTGGTCAAAACCTGCACACGTTTACGCCTTACAAAGGATTTAATCCAGACTTCCAAACCATAAGCATTCTTGCTCCCGGTTTTGATTTTGGAACGTATCCAAGACCCCGAACTTACATGGTTGGTATGCAACTTTCTTTCTAAAAATGATCTCATTCAAACAAAAAATGATAGTGATATGAACAAAATAAAATTGTATTCCTTCATCCTGCTGCTCCTACTGGGCTGTGCTGATCAACTCCAGGATGACAGTATAAATCCGAATGCAAATACGCCCGAAACTTTTTTTAAAACGGAAGCTGATGCTGTCGCCTCAGTCAATGCCGCATACAATGCTTTGATAATTGACGGCTTTTACAATCGTATGGGAGCTGTTATGGCAGATGGTAGATCAGATGAATTGGGTGGACGAAGCCCATGGGATGTATTGTCTACCGTATCAAATTTCGTGATGCCTGCCACAAGTGCTGGCGCGCCGAT
>DASQTN010000096.1:0-2719 GCA_035641895.1 Chryseolinea sp.
CCATAATAGTTGGCCGGCCCATGGCTTTTGCATCGGTTCTTTCCAATACGCGGTCATCAATTGGTAGAACATGATACTTTTCAGCTTCCTTCATGAATAAATCCTGGAGTTCTTTCAGCTTATCTGAATTTTGAGATGCTAAATTATTAGCGAGGCTGAAATCTTCGTTTGAATTGTACAACTCCCAAGGATCCTCCTGTAGCGACTGCGTTGGTTTTGGATTCCATGCCGGTCTATGTATTGTTCTGGCATACCAGCCATCGGCATAGATAGCACGGTTACCAAACATCTCAAAATACTGAACGGTATGTTTTTCTTTCGCATTCGCGTCGTCAAACGTATATATAAAACTAGTTCCCTCGATTGGATCTTGTGCTATTCCATTAACTGTTTTCGGGGCTGGCACTTCGCACGCTTCGAACACGGTTGGTGCGATATCTGTTACGTGGGTGAACTGAGAACGGACTTCACCTTTTGCCTTTATACGCGATGGCCAATGTGCCACCATACCATTACGCGTTCCGCCAAAGTCAGAGGCAACTTGTTTGGTCCATTGAAAGGGCGCATCCATAGCCACTGCCCAACCTGCTGAATAATGTGGATATGTACTTTCACTACCCCAGTCGTCGACATGTTTGATCATATCCTGTACTGTTTCAGGTACGCCGTTGAAGTAGGTCATCTCATTATACATCCCATTCATTTGACCCTCTGCACTGGCACCGTTATCGCCGACTACATAGAGAATGAGGGTATTGTCCAGTTCCCCTAGATCTTCAATTGCATCTACAAGGCGTCCAATTTCATGATCAGTATGCGCTGCAAAGCCCGCGTATACTTCCATTTGTTTTGAGAACAGCTTCTTTTCATCCGCTGAAAGCGACTCCCAATCTTTAATATCTGCTGGTTTTGGCGCCAGTTTGGTATCGGCCGGAATTACACCAAGTTTCTTTTGGCGCTCCAGTGTTTCAGCTCTCACCTTATCCCAGCCCTGATCGAACTTTCCCTTGTATTTATCGATCCATTCTTTCGGAGCATGATGCGGGGCGTGTGTAGCACCCGTGGCAAAATAAATGAAGAACGGTTTATCAGGTGTAAGCGCTTGCTGATACCTTGTCCAACTGATTGCTTGATCGGTCATGTCCGTTGTAAAATGATAATTTGGATTTTCCGGAAGTTCCACTTGTGTTGTTCCATCATACACCAGCGGAGCCCATTGATTCGTTTCTCCACCAATAAATCCATAAAACTTATCAAAGCCCGAATGCGTGGGCCAGCGGTCTAATGAACCGGAAACAGAAATTTCCCACGGAGGAGTTTCATGATACTTGCCAAAAGCTGCGGTGCTAAACCCGTTTTGACGAAGAACTTCAGCCATCGGCGTAATGCTCTGCGGCCTTACACCAGTATTTCCAGGAAAATTCGTTCCTGTTTCCATTATGGAACCGGCATTGTTACTGTGGTGATTATATCCGGTAAGGATTGCCACACGGGTAGGAGAACATAAGGCCGTAGTGTGAAAACGATTATAGCTTAATCCATTTTTCCCAAGTTTATCCAATACAGGCATATCGATTGGCCCGCCGAAATGACTGGAGGCGCCAAATCCAATATCGTCGATCAATACAACCACTACGTTAGGCGCAGCTTTAGGCGCTTTTACTGCGAATCGTTCAGGTGCCGTTGCGTTACGAGCATCAAGTTCCTTGTACGTTTCTCGGATAGGCTCTTTAATGGGTAAAGTGGTCCGATCAAGCTCACCAGCGACAGCAGGTTCCGTTGTGGCACTTTCTGCCGGTTTTGGTGTTTGCGTACAACTTGTGAGGTAAATTACCATCACCGCGCATAGGAAGATTTTTGTTTTCATATTAAACATTTGATTCACCCGCTTATTTTTCTCGGAAACGAAAATTGACTTGAAATATGAGCCAATGTAATAGTTACTAAGCATTCCAATTAGACGCCACCGTTTATCCGTAGCGTTAAGATGTTGGCTTTTTTATTTTAGCCGCAGACAGGTGTTTCTCTTCCATGACTTTGTTCAATACTTCTTCAGTCTCGAAAGTTAATGCGTGCAGATATTCATAATTCAAATTATCGGAATTGATTCGTGCGTAAAAAAAATGAAGAATGATATTCAAGTATGATAACGCCACTTCTGAGTTTTCAGGTAGCTGAGTTGCTTTTCTCCACAAGGGAAGGAGCTCACGATTAACAATTTTACCGGCCTCATCAAATTCGGAACTGAAATAAGTAGTTGTCTTGGATTTTACTAGAAGCTGAGATTCAACCAGGAAAAATGATTTATGCTTGAGCATTAGCTGCAGAACGTCAGGATCAAGACTTTCACAAGCGGCAATCTCTTTTGCAATAGCTTTCGCCACGCTGACATGATACTGATGCAAGCCCTTTACATAGCTGTCCATGCTCCCGAAATAATGATAGAAGCCCGACTTATTAAGCTGGAGAATTCGTGCGAGCCGTTCAACCTTTATTCCTTCAATACCTTCCTTGCCAAGAAGTTTATAGCCCGCTTTTACCCATGCTTCAATTTTAATTTTACTCATAAAGGTGCATCAAGTAAGACATTAGCGAGTAGAATTCATGGACGCCCTCGTTTAGCAAATCGTTCCAGACGTTCACTATCTTGATAAACTTCTGCTTTTAGTATGGAACGACCGGAATGATTTATCTCGGCGGTTCAAAGTCAAAGTGAATG
>DASQTN010000097.1:0-2553 GCA_035641895.1 Chryseolinea sp.
AAGTGTTTCAACTTCGCCTGGAAAAGGGTCTAAGTTCGAAGTATTGATACCATTAGATGGATCACGGAAATCAAAAAAGGTATGAAAAAGCAACCTTTCGAATATAAGGTACTTGTGGTTGATGATTCTGTCGAAACGGTGGAGTTGATTAAGCGTAACCTCGACAGTGCCGGCTATCAGGTTTATACCGCCCATCATGTACAAGGTGCTGTGAGTATATTGGACTCCGTTGCAATTGATTTGGTTATTACGGATTTGAAAATGCCAGATCAAAGTGGACTGCAACTCGTCCGTCATGTTATGGAAAACTTCAAGGGTATTGGCGTTTTGGTTATAACAGGGTTTCCCTCCATTCAAGGTGCCGTAGAGTCAATCAAAATAGGTGCTGATGAGTATGTGGTAAAACCTTTTACTGACGAAGAATTATTCAAAGCCATTGACAGGGTATTGGTGAAAACCAAATCCCCTAAAAAAAGAGAAGCTTCTAAGGTGACTCATAATTATGGGATCATCGGAGAATCTGAAGGAATGCAACATGTATTTAAAACCATTGCCAAATTAAAATCTACAAGTGCCGCAGTTTTAATAGCAGGTGAAAGTGGTACTGGTAAGGAACTTGTTGCGCGCGCCGTCCATTATGGAGGCACCGGATCGAAGGCTCCTTTTGTCCCGGTTAATTGTGGAGGCATTCCAGATTCTCTGCTGGAAAGCGAATTGTTTGGATACGTTAAAGGATCATTCACTGGCGCGTCAGAAACGCGTGCTGGATTCTTCCAGACCGCCGATGGCGGAACTATTTTTTTGGATGAGATCAGTAACACAAGTCTTGCAATGCAAGCCAAACTGTTGCGTGTTTTGCAAGAGAAGGAATTTTACATGATTGGTTCTAAAAAGCCGCAGAAAGTTAACGTCAGAATCGTCGCTGCCACAAACGTTGATTTAATGCAATTGGTGAAGAAAGGTTCGTTTCGCGAAGATCTTTTTTATAGACTTAATGTCATTTACATTGAGCTTCCTCCACTTCGAACCAGAGGTAATGACATCGAATTGTTAATTGAATTTTTTATTGCAAAATATTCGCAGGAGCTTAACAGAACTTCCATTCGTGTTACCACCAAGGCGATGAAAGCGCTAAAAGCCTATGGTTGGCCAGGCAATGTTCGTGAATTACAGAATCTTATTCATCGCCTTATTATACTTACTGACGACGATGTTATAGACGTCACAGATCTTCCGGATTCATTCAGATATTCTGCCCATCGGGAAAAAGGTCTTGACCGGTCTTTAGCAGAAGTTGAACAAGAATATATTCTGAGTGTCGTGAACATTCAAAATAATAATCTTTCAAGGGCTGCAAGTGTGTTAGGAATTGATCGAAAAACGCTGCGCGAAAAATTGAAGACCTATAAGCTTAAATAGACAGACTCAAATAAGGATCTCAGCACTTTCATGAAATAATGTAATCAATTCTAAAATACTCGCGAGCAAAGTGCCAGCGAATCAAAATATTTATTCGGTTATTGTAGTTAAAAAATTGTTGCTGCAGGGCAGGCAGTCGCTATTAAAAAAATTTTTTTGAAACTGTTTCTCATGCCGTTGGATTATCACGACACTCAAAGTCGTTTCAGTGTTACTCGGTTATGAATTGAGTTCCGCAGTGAGAATCTTAGTCTCATTTCCCCGAAAATGGTAATTTAGCAAAATGGGACATCTGCCTGACTTAATCCGGGATCTGGCGCTTATACTGATGGCCGGCGCGACAACGACACTGATATTTAGAAAAATAAAACAGCCATTGGTCCTTGGGTATATTATTGCCGGATTCCTGGTAGGTCCTTATTTCCACTTCTTCCCCACAGTTGCTGACAATAAAAACATTGAAGTTCTTGCCGAGATCGGAGTGATATTTTTGCTGTTCAGCCTCGGTTTAGAATTTAGTTTTAAAAAGTTAATGAGAGTGGGGGGTGCGGCATCCATCACAGCCTTAGTTGAAATCGCCTTTATTACTGTGGCTGGGTATTATGCCGGAAAGTGGATGGGATGGTCAACCATGGATAGTTTGTTTTTGGGCGGAATGCTGGCAAGCTCTTCGACAACGATTATCATTCGCGCATTTGAAGAACTCGGGGTTAAGACAAAACAATATGCCCGCATCGTTTTTGGCGTCTTGGTCGTTGAAGATATCGTTGTTATTCTCCTGATGGTATTGCTTTCAACTATAGCGGTCACGAAGCAGTTCGAAGGCATGGAAATTATTCTTACGATTGGCAAGCTGCTATTTTTCCTTGCTATATGGTTTATCGCGGGAATCTTCCTTCTGCCGACATTGCTTAAGAAAGCGAAATCTTTATTGGACGAAGAGACACTGCTTATTCTTTCGGTCGGGTTATGTTTAGGCATGGTAGTGCTTGCCACAACGGTGGGTTTTTCAGCTGAGTTGGGCGCATTCATTATGGGCTCGATCATCGCAGAAACTACATCAGCTGAAAAAATTGAACACGTCACAAAACCGGTTAAAGATCTTTTCGGGGCGGTTTTTTTTGTGTCAGTTGG
>DASQTN010000098.1:0-3885 GCA_035641895.1 Chryseolinea sp.
GTTGCGTATAAAAGACCCGTTGTAGGTTGTGGCCGAAGGGTTGCAAACGAACGCGGTAGTACAATCGGTAATTATTGAAACGTATTATCCCCTGAGGTGCGGGATTTTTTACATTACGTACTTAAAAAAAAATCCGAAAAATAGATTTTCGGATTTTTTTGTCTCACTATCGAACATTTACTGTGCGCTATTTTTTGGAAGGCTCCATCTTAATGGCTTGGGCGAGCTTGATGGCTTCATAAGCGTTAATCATTCCTCCCGTTATACTCAAGTCGCTGAAGGGAACTTCATCGCCACTTCCTGGTTCCGTAACTTTCAGGCCATCGAATTTTCGGGACGATTGTGTTAGGATATTTTTTACCTGTTCTGAAGTAAGGTCTGGAAAATACGACCAGACCAGTGCCGCTACGCCGCTGGCGACAGGGCAGGAAAAGCTGGTGCCTTGTAAATATTCATATTCATTATTAGGTGTCGTAGAATAGATCTCTACGCCAGGAGCAAATAGGTCTACGCTCTTTTTTCCATAGTTGGAAAATGAAGCAACCAAAGTACTGTCCCGTCCCCACGAAGAGGCGCCGATCTCCATCCAGTTTGGTGCTGCTTTTTTGTTTTGATAATATCGGTTTGGGAACACAGTGGTATTGTCAAGGTTTTCGGATTCGTTTCCTGCCGAATGCATTAGCAATACACCTTTTTGCTCGGCATATTTTACAGCCTTGTCAATTGCTTCTTTATGTGGTGAGTAATCTTTTCCAAAACTCATGTTGATGATTTGTGCACCATTGTCGACGGCGTATATAATTCCGTTAGCAATGTCCTTGTCACGTTCATCTCCACTGGGCGGTACAACTCGGATGGCAATTATTTCAACATTGTCGGCGATTCCTTTTATACCAATATCGTTCTTTCGATTTGCTCCTATCACGCCGGCCACATGTGTCCCATGTTTTGGATCTCCGCCTTTCAAATCATTATTACCATAATTTTTTTCGTACGGATCATTCGGATTGTCACCTACGATAGTTCGTGGGTTGAAGCTCGGATTGTACCCATACTCGACAGCGGACTTAAAATGCTCAACGCCTTCCTTTAGTTCACCAAGGTAAAGCGTGAGTTCTTCCAGAAATTCGTCCACCAAAATATCTCCATCAACGTTTTCCAATACTTTAAGCAACGTTTCTTTCGCAAAACGAATCGTGTCGTTAGTACTATTAACACTGGCAAGCGACGACTTTGATACAGAACTTACGCCGAGATTTTTGCTGACGATGCTGTCACAATAATTAAGAGTGCCAAGGGCATTTACATACATGTTGTACTGCTGGCTGAAGAGCTCGTATTGCTCTTTGTTGGAAGACAGTTCTTTTTCAAATTCGGCCTTCACTTTTTTCCAAAGCTCATACTCGGCCTTATTTTTTTTCTTAACCTTTTTCTCATCGATCGAATCGTACAACGGCTTTAAACGGATGTATTCACGTGTTAATTCATAAGTTTCTTGATTAACGGAGCCGTTTTTCCCGCCGAGAAAATTCCAGCCATGAATATCATCGACGTATCCGTTTTTGTCGTCATCAATTCCATTATCCGCGATTTCGTCGTCGTTGGTCCAAATGATGCCTTTAAGATCTTCATGTTCCACATCAATTCCAGAATCTATTACAGCGACCCGTACTGTTTTCGAAGGTTTACCCTGGAGTAATGTTGAATAGGTCTTTTCAGTACTTGTTCCCTGTAACTTATCTGTTTCGGGGTCACGCAAGAACCAATCACTGGCGACCGGTGTAGTATCTTGTTCTTGTAATTCAATGCCGACAACCGTTGTGTGTACGAGGCACACACTCATTGTTAATAGAATCAAAAACCCAGCCTTTTTATCCATCATAAATCACTGTTTTTCAATTAAAATAATTTTCAATATAGGCTAATTCATTTAGGCGTTTGCCAATATTATTTCGAGCGGTAACCGGCAAAATCCGACAAAAGTTCGGCCGATATTACTTTAGTACCCGGAAGCGGAATACTGAGCTAAACAGCGCCCACTCATAAAGTACCTTTGACTTAACAACCACCACGCACAATGTTCATAGTTTTAAGTACTTTAATCTTGTTTTATAGTTTGCTTTTCTGGTACGCAACCCATCAAAATAGTGTTGAATCTCGGAATTCGTGGAGAAAACATAATAGTGACTGACTAAATTCCGCTTTAGGCTGACGTACCAGGTGATCTTGTTTAAAAATTAAATCAGATACCTTATTCTACTATCAATATGCGCACGTTTAGCCAAAAAGCTTGCCTTTGTTTTCTGTTTATCGTAAGTATAATCGGAAGCAAAGCTCAGGCGCCGCGAATTGTTGTAAATCCTTTAGGCCATTCGGCCAAAATTCATAGTGTCATTTTTACCCCTGATGGCCACCAGGTAATATCAGTATCCGAAGATAAGACCGTCCGTATCTGGCAAGCTGAGACCGGAGAGATGTTAAAAAAATTTGAATCTCAGATCGGTGAAGGACCCGAGGGAATGTTTTATGCTTCAGCGCTTTCGCCAGACGGGAAATTGCTGGCGGTTGCTGGGTATAAGGTCGCATCGGAAAATGAAAATTATATTATTATTATTGACCTGGAAAAAGGCACCCAGGTCAGCACAGCTATTGGTCACGATGATGTAATTAATACATTAAGCTTTAGCGGTAACGGCAAGTATCTTGCCAGCGGCAGCGCGGATAAAACTGTAAAGATCTGGAAAGTAGAAGCCTCGCCTAGGCTGACAGTTGTTGCAAGTATTCCAATTCCGTCTCCGGTTTCATGCATAGCTTTTAATAGGGTGACACAAGACCTGGCTGTTGCACATGAAAGTGCTGACCTGCTCATTTTTGGTTTAGCAACGCTTGATAAGGGTGCAACAAAATTTCCTCCGCGTGTATTCAAACAACATAAGGGAACCATAATTAAGGTGGTTTACGCGCAGGATGGAACTTACCTTGCAAGCAGCAGTTTTGAAAATGAATTGATTCTCTGGAAGACTGATGGAAGCATCGTTAAGGAATTCGAAAGCCTTGAAAACCCCATCAATGCAATTGCGTTTTCTTCCGACTCAAAAATTCTGGTCGGCTTAGACGTCATCGGGAAAGGTACCAGCTGGGGTATTCCTGCAGGAAATAAATTTTCGGATTATTCAGGTCATGATAACACCGTTTTTAGTGCCGCCTTTGCGCCATCGCATAAGGGTAACTATGTCGTTGCGTCTGCAGGAGGCATCAACAACGAAATAATTTTATGGAATCCGATCAATGGCCTTGCCGTTAGAAAGATCAAAGGGAAAGGCGATGCTATCCAGAGTTTGACCTTTGGCGCCGGTATGGAACTTTTTGTTGCGCACGAACTCTCCAAGGATAAAAAACCAAGCTACAAGACAAGTTTCGACTTTGAATCTCTGGCCTTAAATCGAAATCCCTCGATTCCCGCTGCGGCCACGAAAGAGAGTAGCAAAGGTGTTTCTCAAGGTGGACCAAATGCATTGGATTTGCCAAAAGGAAAGAAAATTCTGACCGACGAAAATGAGGATGGTAGAATTCTGGATTATCATGCGTTGGCCGATGGCAGCGTGATTGTTGCTAGCGATTTTTCATTGAAAATGTTTGACAAGAATGGGTACTTACATAAAGAATTTATTGGCCACTATGGTGCAGTGCGATCAGTAACGGTAAGCGGGGACGGAAGATATTTGGCATCGGGTGGAGAAGATCAGACAATTATGCTGTGGAAGTTGTCCGAATCAGGCTTTGCACCAAGTCTGAGACAGGCCTTTGAAGGCGAGGAATGGTCGAGGTTCTTTAGCTCGCTGCCTGTTGACTCTCTTACCAAAGAACCCACAAAAAAAGCATGGC
>DASQTN010000099.1:0-2860 GCA_035641895.1 Chryseolinea sp.
CAAGAGCAGACCCGCCGGCTATAATGGTGATGGGCTCATCACAATCCCTTATAATTTTGACGTTCCACAATACTCCGCGTTTCGTAACGAATTGTTAACAACGAACGCGGTAACTGAGATTGCCGCCTCCTCCAGTCCAACAACAGGTATTTGGTCATCGGCCGACAATCTCGACTGGAAAGGAAAAGATCCCAACCGGCAGGAAATGTTTGGTACAGTACTGATCGATCCTGATTACGGCAACGTTGTTGAGTGGAAAATTAAAGAAGGCCGAAATTTCTCGAGACAGTTTCCTACAGACTCCGCATGTTTTCTATTTAATGAAGCCGCCATTCAACAAATGGGACTAACGGATCCGATAGGTGAAATTGTCAAATGGCATGGAAAAAGCTGGAAGATAATCGGTGTGGTAAAAGATATGGTAATGCGATCACCGTTTGATCCCGTAACGCCAACGGTCTTCCTGATGGACGATAAAGAGCGTTCCTTCAATGTCATCAATCTGAAACTTAACCCTTCTATTCCCGTCAATGAAGCCTTGCGTAAAATTGAAGTCGTTCTCAAGAAATTTACCCCGAGATCACCATTCAATTATAAATTTTCGAACGACGAGTATGCTTTAAAATTTGCAGCAGAGGAACGCGTTGGCAAACTAGCTTCAGTCTTTGCTACACTTGCTATTCTTATTAGTTGTTCCGGGTTATTTGGTCTTGCTTCTTTTGTCGCCGAACAACGTACTAAGGAAGTTGGCATCAGAAAAATTTTAGGAGCATCCACCGTCAACATTTGGACAATGTTATCAAAGGACTTTATGATACTTATTATCATTTCTTGTCTTATTGCCATGCCAACGGCATATCATTTTCTGGATGGGTGGTTGCAGCAATATGAATATCGTATCGAAATGCCCTGGTGGATTTATGTCGTAACGAGCCTTGGGGGAATGTTAATAACATTGCTCACCGTAAGTTTTCAGGCGATGAGAGCGGCATTGTTGAACCCTGTTACCAGCCTTCGTTCAGAATAGCAATCACGCTTTTATTGCTTCCACGTTAGCAGTACGAGAAATCTTCTCGCCATTAATTTTTTTATGGTAATAGATGTATGACAAAACACCCGGAGCAAAAAACACCAGCATGAATAATTGCATTGGATGGAAGCCTTCGACGGCAATGCCGGAGACAGTAGCCGCGGCAAGATCGAAAAATAATCCAGCGTATGCCCATTCTCTCACAAGCGGATAACCCGGAATTAAAATGCCGATGACGCCCAGGATCTTCGCGACACCCACCATCATAATGAAATATTTAGGATAGCCGAGTTTGGTGTGGATAAGATCTATCGAGTCAGCAGACATCATTATGTTCGGCAACGCGGTGGACACCATGATCAAAGCAAAAAGAATAGTAAATATCCAGTATAACGTGTTTATTTTTTTCATAGTGCGCGTTAAGTTTTAGATCTTAATTTAATGAATGGCTTTAGTAAGATGCAAATGTGCAGGAAATTTTCTCGCCAACCGCGTTAAATCTTAAGGCATTAGAAAAGCAATGCATGTACTAAGACAAAAGATGAACTGTTTCAAATGAAGGCGAAGTTCTTTTAGGGAGCGAGTCAAATGATATTGTATCGCCTTCTCTGAGAGGTTGAGCGTGTTGGCGATTTCCGCGATCGAACGCCCTTCAAATTGATTTAGCTGGAACACCTTTTTCGATTTTTCAGGGAGATGTTCTATTCTTTTCTCAATTGCCGCTAACAGCTCATTAAACTCTATCGCCTGCTCTGTAAAATTTTCATGAGCCGGAATGAACGTCTTATAATAATCCCAGTACTTCTTATGAACGATTTGAGACTCGATGGCATTTAGAACTTTGTGTTTGACAGCAATGTAGAAATAGGATGAAATGTTATCAATTGATAATGTTGCCCGCTTATCCCAAAGAGCGATGAATAAATTTTGCACAATCTCTTCCGCCGCTATTTTTGAGCGGACACGTGCATATGCCATCTTGTAGATAACCTTACCATAACGTTTAAAGAGCTCCGTGAAAGCGCCCTCGTCATCGCTGCGGATAGCATACAATAATTCCTGGTCCTTATCGCCGGAATAGGATCTCACAATTGGTTAAGGTTTAGACGACAAATATTTAAATGTACAAGAGTTTTCTAAGTTAGATCAGGAACATTGAAAAGTCAATAAATCGATTGCGAAATCGGTACAAAATTCTTTGTGTTTGGTTTAGCCAAAAAAGACCGTTGTCTGTCATTGTATTTATATGGAGCAAAGTGACTTCCAAAACATCCTTAGAAAATACCTGCAGGGACAAGCCTCCCCGGAGGAGGAAAAATTAATTGATACATGGTACGCCTCAATGGGAAAGAACACGGATGAGAATGTGCTCGTTGAGGATTCTGCGTCAAAAGATTTTGGCTGGGGTCAGATCAATGCGCATATGAAAGACTCCAGGCGGAAGGACCGGCGACGGCAATTGCTGCCATGGTATTCGGTGGGTATAGCTGCCTCAGTAATATTAATGATCGTGGCATTCCTTTCCTTCAATGAGCATTCAGATACATTCCTACCGACAAAAATAAACGAGCCATCCGTAAGCTGGAAAACCTTTGTAAATACAACAGATCTCACTCAGGTGATCGCTCTGCCTGATAGCAGCACAGTCTCAATCGAACCTGAAAGCAAATTGAAATTTTCTTCTCGATTCAATAAGGTTAAAAGGGAAGTCTATCTTGAAGGAGAAGCTTTTTTTCAGGTCACGCATAATGCAAACATTCCCTTCTTTGTACATGCCAACGAAGTCACGACAAAGGTATTAGGAACAAGCTTTATCGTGAAAGCAATTAA
>DASQTN010000100.1:0-2003 GCA_035641895.1 Chryseolinea sp.
CTGTACGCTGATTGCTGTAAGCTGTCAGCTTTGCAAGTACCCGCACGATATCCTACCGGAGAAGCCTTCTGCTTTCTGCTTTAAGCTCTACGCGAATTACCGTGTTCTACACCGAAAGAAGCTGTACGCTGTCAGCTAAAAGCCGCTATCCCCGTAATCTCATTTCCGAGAATCAACAAATGAATATCGTTCGTGCCTTCATAGGTAATGACTGACTCAAGGTTCATCATGTGACGCATAATAGGATACTCTCCCGTAATACCCATGGCTCCATGCATATGCCGTGCTTCACGTGCGATCTCCAGGGCCACATGGACATTGTTTCTCTTAGCCATAGAAATTTGTGCGGTCGTAGCTTTTCCGTCATTCATTAAAGTTCCTAACCGCCAGTTGATGAGTTGTGCTTTGGTGATTTCTGTCAGCATCTCTGCTAATTTCTTTTGGACGAGCTGAAAAGAAGCGATAGGTTTTCCAAACTGAATCCTCTCGGACGCATATTTTCGGGCGGACTCATAACAATCCATTGCTGCACCAATTGCACCCCAGGCGATTCCATACCGGGCAGAATCCAGGCACATCAGAGGGGCACCCAAACCACTTTTTCCTGGTAGTAAATTCTCTTTCGGGACTTTGACATTATCAAACACGAGCTCGCCGGTGGCGCTAGCCCGCAGCGACCACTTGTCATGCGTTTCCGGAGCGGTAAAGCCAGGCATACCTTTTTCAACGATGAGCCCATGAATTCTTCCCTGCTCGTTTTTTGCCCACACGACGGCCACATCAGCAAACGGCGCATTGGAAATCCACATTTTAGCCCCATTTAGAATATAGTGATCGCCACCGTCTTTGAAATTCGTCACCATACTGGCAGGGTTAGAACCATGATCAGGCTCTGTAAGCCCAAAGCACCCCAGCCATTCGCCAGAGCCTAACTTTGGCAGATACTTTTTCCGTTGTTCCTCCGATCCGAATTTATAAATCGGATACATTACGAGAGAGCCTTGGACGGAAGCCGTTGATCGCATTCCAGAATCTCCGCGTTCAATTTCCTGCATCAAAAGTCCGTACGAAATATAATCGAGTCCACCGCCGCCATATTCTGTTGGGATGGTCGGTCCAAAAGCGCCAATGTCACCAAACTTCTTTACGATTTCTCGGGGAAAATGAGAGGTTTGTGCCCATTCTTCGATGTAAGGGGAAATTTCACGCTTTACAAAATCACGAATTGAACTTCGTATCAGTTTTTGCTCTTCGCTGAGTAAATCATCGATTGCATAAAAGTCCGGGTGTTCAAATAAATCTTGTTTTAATGATTTTTTTGACTTTGTGGATGAGGATGGAATATTGGCTGACATAATGATTTGGAATATTCGTAACTATGGCACCAAATTTACACAACTAAAATACTGTTCTGCCTTTTAAGTTGATATGTTAAAAAATTTCACGCAAAGTGAACAAAACAAGCTTCGAATCCGTGTTCGATACGCGTTAATTCTTGAAGACCTGCCCGGCAGGTTTTGCGTGAACCTTGAAGGCTGTCCGGAATAAATATCGATAAGATGGGCGAAAACGTTGATGCGCATTTGTTAGAGCAGCTGAAAAAACTGCAGGCGAAATACAATGTGATGGGGCAGGATCTGTCTTCCTACCTGGATGGGCTTCTATATTCCGATTACCTCACTTACTGGGACTACATCCACCTTGACACATTGCTTAGTCTTCAATCGCCGGAGACTAGCTTCCCCGATGAAAAGGTGTTTATTCTCTACCACCAGGTTACAGAATTATATTTTAGGATGGTATTGCTGGAATTAGAACAGATATCCAGTAAACCCAATATCGACGCAACGTTTTTTATAGAAAGAATTAATCGCATCATTCGTTATTTTCAGAATCTGGTAAATTCTTTCGAAATCATGGTAGTGGGCATGGAAAAAGAGCAATTCCTTAAATTTCGGATGGCATTGCTTCCTGCGAGTGGCTTTCAATCTGCGCAGTACCGG
>DASQTN010000101.1:0-4923 GCA_035641895.1 Chryseolinea sp.
TTGAATTTGGCAAAAATGATTAGCCTTTTATTCTGTCGACTTTCCAATTTCCGATTTGCTTAAGTGAACTCTAGTGCCTTAGTGCTTTGTGGCTATTTCGATTTTGCCACCAAGTCACCAAGGCTCAAAGGTTCACAAAGGAAACATTGCAACGGAGTGGATATTCGAAAACATATGCTCCTGTAGAACGAGGGGCGCAACCGCCACGGAATCCTTCGCTCCCCGCGAAGCCTTTACACTTTCCCCGGTCAGGATGACGTGTTTCATAGGAGGATGGGCTTCGCAAAAGGAATACGGTACGGTAATTCCAGAAAAAAACCGACTAAGTACCACATCGAATCAACTCGTCAACTTTACTCCGTTTTAGTTATGGCTTTTGCTTAAATTAGTAAATTAATGCCTTCGAGCTCTTAAAACCTGATCCTGATGAAAGTACTAGGCTTTGCTGCTGTTTCAATCTTGTTTAGCGCATTACTCTGGCAGGCGTGCTCTGATAGAAATCGCGGCGAAAAGACGACCTCAAAAAAAGGAAAAATTGATTTTAATTATCACGTCAAGCCGATCTTGTCAGATAAATGCTTCGCCTGTCATGGACCGGATGCAAAAAAAAGGCAGGCCGAGCTTCGGTTGGATACAGAAGAAGGTGCGTTTAAAGCCCTGAAATCGGACTCCAGCCATTTTGCTATCGTGAAGGGAAATACCGAGGAAAGCTTTCTGATCAAACGAATATTTTCAGAAGACCCTTTGTTCCAGATGCCTCCAGCTGAATCCAACCTGTTGCTGACAGAAGAAGAGAAAAATATTCTCAAAAAATGGATCGAACAAGGCGCCGAGTACAAAAAACATTGGGCATTTATACCCCCTTCAAAACCTGAAGTGCCTGAAGCCGGATCTGACTGGGGCGTTAATGAAATTGATCATTTTATATTGGCGAAACTTCAGGAAATGGATTTCGAACCCAGTCCGGAAGCAGATAAGGAGCGGTTGATCCGTCGTGTCAGCTTTGATCTTACCGGATTGCCTCCAACGCTGGAACAAGTCGATGCTTTTCTGAATGACGATTCTCCCCAAGCCTATGAAAAATTGGTCGACGAGCTATTTGCTTCCGATTCCTATGGGGAACGCTGGGCCAATTACTGGTTGGATGTAAGCCGCTACGGAGATTCCCATGGATACCAGGACGACCTGCCTCGGGTCATGTGGCCTTGGCGCGATTGGGTGATTCATGCCTTCAATAAGAACCTGCCCTACGATGAATTTGTGACCTGGCAGTTAGCCGGTGATCTTCTACCGGACGCAAATCGTGAGCAAATTCTCGCCACAGGGTTTAATCGCAATCATAAGATCACTCAGGAGGGCGGCGCCATTCCGGAAGAATACCGCACGGAATATGTCGTCGATCGCACTAATACTTTTGGAAAAGCTTTTCTCGGTATCAGCGTCGAATGCAGCCGTTGCCACGATCATAAGTATGATCCTATTGCCCAAAAAGATTTTTATTCTATTTATTCTTTTTTCAATCAAGCCAATGAAAAGGGACTGATCAATTATGGGGAACTCCCAAAACCAAATATTGCCATTACGCAAAGCGACCTGGATAACATTTTAAATTTCCTTAATAAAAAAGCGATCGGCCCGAAGGATACAGTGAAGGTAATGGTGATGAGTGATGACAAACCACGCAAAACTTTTGTGCTGGAGCGTGGCGTTTATGATGCGCCGACAAAAGAGGAGGTTTTCTCTAGTGCACCTTCGACCATTTTGCCGTATGATACAACCAAGTTTGATTCCAACAGACTTGGCCTTGCAAAGTGGTTGTTCGATCCTGCAAATCCGCTTACTTCCAGAGTCATTGTAAACCGGTTGTGGCAGGAAATTTTTGGCAGAGGTATCGTTTCGACGTCCGACGATTTTGGTAATCAAGGCGCGCTGCCGACGCACCCAGAACTGTTGGATTACCTTTCTGTCGAGTTCAGGGAAAAAGGTTGGGATGTTAAAGGTCTATTAAAATTAATGGTAATGTCGTCTACCTACCGGCAGTCTTCAGCATCAAGTAAGAAGCAAAGAGAACGAGATCCTGATAATATTTATCTTGCCCGCAGCTCGCGGTATCGTCTTAATTCAGAGATGATCAGAGATAATGTTTTATTTTCCAGTGGTTTGTTGCACGACGAGCTTGGTGGCCCCAGTGTAAAGCCTTATCAACCTGAAGGACTTTGGGAAGCTATTTCTGTCGGAATCAAGGGTCGCGGTGAACCGACGTACATCGCTGATCAGGGTGAAAAATTATATCGGAGAAGCTTATACACATATTGGCGAAAAACTATTCCGCCGCCTTCGATGCTGATCTTTGACGCTCCCATGAAAGAGTTTTGTGAAGTAAAAAGGGTTCGCACCAGCACGCCGCTGCAGGCGCTAAACCTGCTGAACGATCCTCAGCTTTTAGAGGCGGCAAGGGTATTAGGGTCAAAACTTGTAGAAGATAAATCCCTCCCGGTTGAAGAAAAGATTGCGCTCGCATTCAGAAAAATCATTAGCAGAAAACCGGACGACCACGAAGTAGGCATTTTGTTGCAGGGTTATCAGGAAGAATATGATCGTTTTAGTACTAATTCTGAGGAGGCAAAGAAATTTTTGCAAGTGGGAGCTTATCCACAAAATGATAAGCTCGACCCGTTAGAATGCGCTGCCATGATGCATGTAGTAACTATGATTTATAATTTAGACGAGGCCATAAGTAAATCTTAAAAGAAAATTTATGTCGAACGAATTTGAACGATATTCTTTAAATATAAACCGGCGCACCTTCTTCTCAAGCGCTAGTGTTGGCATCGGTAGTTTGGCTTTAGGTTCTCTGCTCATGCCGGATTTATTCCGTGGTAAAAATGATGAAGAGGAAGCATTGCCGGTCGGTGTAACACATTTTGCGCCGAAGGCCAAACGAGTGATTTATTTATTTCAAAGTGGGGCACCTTCACAGTTAGAACTTTTCGACTACAAGCCATTGCTTTTGAAAATGCAGGGACAGGAGCTTCCTGACTCCGTGCGAAACGGACAACGACTTACCGGCATGACCTCCAATCAAAAGTCATTTCCTTTAATTCCTTCCTTTTCAGGTTTTGGTCAGCACGGCAAAAGTGGAGCCTGGCTAGGTGAGTTACTGCCTTTCACTTCCAAGATTGTAGACGACATCTGCATCATACGGAGTATGCACACCGAAGCGATCAATCATGATCCTGCTGTTTCATTTTTTCAAACGGGAAACCAGCAACCGGGTAGGCCTGCAATGGGGTCGTGGTTAAGTTATGGCTTAGGTAGCGAAAATAAGAACTTGCCTGCCTTCTGCGTATTGCTGTCCCGTGGTAAAGGAGACATTCAACCACTTGCATCTCGCAACTGGGGCAATGGGTTTCTGGATTCCATTCACCAGGGTGTTCATTTACAGTCGGGACAAGACCCTGTCTTGTATCTGAAAAATCCTCCTGGTACAGATAAAGAAAGCCGAGGTAAAATGCTGGAACATATTGCCTCGCTGAATCGTCTGCAGGAAGAAGAATTTGGTGACCCGGAAATTACTGCGCGAATAGCGCAGTATGAAATGGCTTATCGAATGCAGACTTCTGTGCCGGATGTGATGGACTTTTCCAATGAACCCGAGAGTTCTTTTAAATTGTACGGCGCAGACTCGCTACAGCCTGGAACGTTCGCTGCAAATTGTCTTCTAGCCCGACGTTTGTCGGAGCGCGGCGTTCGCTTTATTCAACTGTATCACATGGGTTGGGATGCACATACGGACCTTCCTGATCGTACCCGGAATTTTACAAAGAACGTTGATCAGGCTTCCGCCGCATTGGTACAGGATTTGAAAAATCGTGGGATGCTAGATGAAACACTGGTAATTTGGGGAGGAGAATTTGGCCGCACGAATTATTGTCAGGGGACTTTTAAGAACGGAAATTACGGACGTGATCATCATCCCCGTTGCTTCAGTATCTGGATGGCTGGCGGGGGTGTAAAACCTGGAATCGTCTATGGAGAAACAGACGAATTGGGATATAATATTGTCAAGGATCCGGTTCACGTGCATGACTTTCAAGCGACCGTCCTGAACTTGTTTGGCTATGACCATGAGAAACTCATTTATAAACACCAGGGGAGACGTTACCGGCTTACCGATGTAAGCGGCCATGTCGTAAAAGGAATTCTTGCTTAGCATGAAGTCGCTGCCTTAAATTATTATTTCATTTTAAAATGTGACGCTCCCGGATGTTTCGATTCAGACTGATTGCCCTTAATCTGATTTATTTTTTCAATGTCCTTTTAATTTTTCTCCTGCTATTTGAGGATAAAGTTGAATTGCCCATTTTTTTGCAGGTCACCGGAAGGATGCATCCGCTGGTACTTCATTTTCCGCTTGTCTTGCTTTTCGTTGGAATCTTTTTCGAGTTCCTCATTACAAGAAAAGACTATCAGCATCCGGCGGTTGTAAGAATTACAACGTTTGTCTTTTATTTATTTGCATTGAGTGCGGCACTCGCCGCGTTGTTTGGTTTTTTTCTTTACAAAGAAGGATCCTATCTGGGAGAAGAAATGATCGTGCATAAGTGGATGGGTACTGCAGTGTCACTGTTGGCCGTATTCTTACTCTGGTTGAAAGAACGAAGCACTGTCGCACTTTACTATGGTGTTTTGGCAATAAGTACTGCATGCCTTGTTGTGGCTGGCCATGTGGGATCGGAAGTTACCCATGGAGAGGGATTTCTAACGGAGCCTCTTCAAAAGAGGTGGAACATCATTGAAATTGAAAATGCAGATAGCGCCGTCGTATTCCGGGACGTAATCCAACCGATCTTCAATGAAAAATGCCTGAATTGCCACAACGCAAACAGAGCAAAAAATAATCTCATCCTCACCGATTACCAA
>DASQTN010000102.1:0-6622 GCA_035641895.1 Chryseolinea sp.
CTGGGCAGGGAAGTATTGGGAGTTATATATGGAAATGTTGCGGACATCCGTAATGCTGAAAGAAATCTAAGGTCTTTACCCCGTTGATTGTCAAACAACGAAATAAAATCGACACCACTTAATTTCGATAATCTATAATTCGGAGAACTGGTAATGTCGTAATTCATAAATGACACCGGTCGTGCTGCGATGTAAAGCTTCCTGCCATCGTTTACAATCGTTGGTGAAAGAATCATCATTGGAATCAGCGCATTGAGTTCGGCGCTATCATAGGCCTGGATAGGCTTATCCAACATATAGTTTGTAATTTGATTTAGCTGATCCTCAAAAGTGTAAGCCCTATCCTTGTAATAAAGGCTGCCGTTGTACTGAAATTTTGTAAACCCCACAAACAAATCGTTGGCCATCAAACTAAAGATGATCGGATTAAGATTGTCTGTTGCGATTAGTTGCCGATGCTCGTTTGAATAAGGATGAACATCCTGTCCGAGATAATTTCTGAGTTTCAATTCACGGAAATAGCTTGCACCGATCAGTCCCCCGGAAGCACCAGTAATTAGAATACTATTTTTCATCAGTCGACCATCGGTTAGGCTATCAGCAGTTTGAAGCGCTGTAAGTGCCCAAAGTGCTGCTCGTTTTCCGCCGCCGCTAGCGCACAGAAAAATCATTTTTGGCTTGTGCTCTTCAGGAAATTTCTTTCGCCAGTTTTGAAGCATTACCAAATTTGCCTGACGGTCCCTCTCAATACGACTTGAATCATTCAGCGCGGTTAGTGCACCAATTGTGTATTCTGCTGGTGGCACTTGATAATCTAATCCAAAGGCTGCATAACGCCTCGTAAAATAATCTTCGCCCACAAAGTAATTAAGGCCTAAAAATAAAATCAAGGCGCTAATTGACGCCCAACCGCCGAACCAATAGGAGAAAGCGCCAGACAACATGACGAAAATGGTCAGAAAGATGATAAAAGTCGAGGCCGCGGGTAGTTGAAAATAAGGATGATCCTTAAAGATTCCGAGTAGCAAGAGAAAGCCAAATATGAACAGCTCAATGATAACAAGGTTGAAATGATTTTGATCGAATACCTGCAGAATGGTTGCCTTGTTATAAAAGGTAGTATCTTTTACATTCTTAAATTTCAAATCATAATCTAGGTAATTATCTACACGAACCTGTTTCTTCCGTGCGATGTCCAGTTTCTTCATCGCATTTTTTCGCGTTACCCGGACGTTTGTTTTAAGTTTTTCATCAATCCTGCATACCACGTATTGAAAAATATCATTGTGTGTAAACCAGAAATAGATTGAAAAAAAACTTGTCATCACGAAATAACCGACCAATAATCCTCCAATGTTCAAGGTAAGGTCCATCCTGGTGGAGAACTCGTTGCTGATTTGAAATTTTACTATCTGATAAACATAAGTGATTAGAAAAGCGATTGGAATAACGCTGTTATTGATGACAAACTTGGTGAAAGGCTTTCGCATAGATCCAATGAAAGAAAACCTATGGCCGTCGGTAATGTAGCAGGTAATATGAAACGCGGTTGTAAATCCCGCGGTAACCATACCGATAATAAAAAAGCTTTTAAAACTTACTTGATGAAGATATTCTGGATCCAAAAACAAATATGGTATGCCCATATATTTCCCGAAGTTCCCACTAATCATGGCGAACAAAACAAACCAGCAGAGAATGAGCACCAGATTGCGCTGAAAATTGTTCAGCAAAAGTTGAACAGGAAAAGAATAGGCAATCTTAGGATATAAAAAATAAAATTTTCGCATACCTAAATCTCTTCAAGTTATGAAGATTTACGGATGATTTTAGGAGAGTCTGAAGGGATGTATTTTATTTGTTACAATTATATAAAACCAAAGATCGTTTATCCTTAAAAAAGCAGCATCTGAATAAGCTTTTTCAAATTTACCGCTCATCAGCCGGTTCTGGCAAGACCCGCACGTTAGCCAAGGAGTACCTCACATTGGCCTTACGCTATCGCGCGGATTATTTCAAGCATATCCTTGCTGTAACATTTACCAACAAAGCGACGCAGGAGATGAAGGATCGCATCCTGGAATACCTGAATCGCTTCGCAACTGGCGCGCCTGATGAACTTGCTGAAGAACTAAAAAAAGAATTGAAGCTGGATGACTCAACGTTTCAGCAGCATGCGCAAGGAATGCAGTCAGTTGTACTACATCAATACTCACAATTTTCGATAAGCACAATCGATGCTTTTTTTCAAAAAGTTATCCGCTCCTTTACGCGTGAAGCTGGTCTTATGGGCGATTACCGGTTAGAGGTTGAGCAAGACCAGGTACTTGAGCAGGTAATTGACAATCTGATTGATGAATTGGGCAGTAACAAAGAACTTACTGATTGGGTTGTTGATTTTGCTAAAGAGAATTTAGAAAATGAGCGTGCATGGGATGTACGATTAAGTCTTATCGAATTTGCAAAAGAAATATTCCGGGATGAATTCAAGGATATCGAGGAAGATGTTATCCAGCAAACCGGTGACCGTACGTTCTTTAAACGCTTTCGGGAAAAATTATGGGCTGAGAAAAATAAATTTATTGGCCGTATTGAGGGACCAGCAAAAGAAGCGCTCGATCTTATGCAGGCGGCAGGCTGGGATATCACGGACATAAACTATGGACGTGGCTCAGGCCTCTTTACATTCTTCGAAAAGTTTGCCTTTGAAAAAAACATTAAAGAAATCGGTGAGATCGGCGAGCGAATTAAAAATTTGTTTGATGTACCTGAAAATTGGCCGAGTAAAACCACCCGCCTGCGAAAAGAGATTATCGACCTAGCACGCACCAGACTGATTCCCATCAAAAGACAACTGGTCGACTTGCATGAAAAATATTATCGCGCCTCGTTAAGCGCTGAAGTTGTGCTTCAAAATCTCTACGTCTTCGGACTGGTGGCGGATATCTCCCGAAAGCTGAAAGAATATAAAGACGAAAATAACCTGATGCTGTTAGCCGATGCGCCCAAGTTTTTAAATGGAGTAATTCAGGATAGTGACACTCCGTTTATCTACGAAAAAGTTGGTTCTTTTTTTAAAAATTATCTTATCGACGAATTTCAGGATACTTCCGCTATGCAGTGGAAAAACTTTCTTCCGCTACTGATCAACAGTATGGATCAGGGATATCCAAGTCTGGTAGTCGGAGATGTGAAGCAAGCAATTTACCGTTGGCGTGGCGGGGACTTGAAACTTTTGCAACAGGAAGTTGAGACACATATTGGTAAAAATCGTACCGACATTCAAGTATTGAACAGCAATTACCGAAGTGCAACAACTATTATAAACTTTAACAATGCTGTGTTTGAAAAAGCTGCCACGAAAATTGCCATAGATACGGAACATCCGATCGCAGCTGAAGCTTACCGCGATGTTAATCAAAAATTTTTTAGAAGTGATGAAGGGTTTGTCCGGGTAAAATTTTTGGAAGACCAGGACGAGTTGCTATGGAAGGATCAGGCATTCGATGAAATACCCCGTTACCTGGAAGAACTCCAAAGTTTGGGTATTACATTGAAAGATATAGCCATCCTTGTCAGGAGAAATGATGAAGGACAACAAATTGTCGCACACCTCCTCCGTTATAAAAATTCAGAACAGGCCAAACCCGGATTTAAATATGAGGTAGTTTCCAACGAGTCGTTAAGAATTGATGGCGCAGCATCTGTGAATCTTTTGCTTGGGGCCATGCGGTATCTTTTAAACCCGGATGATGTCGTTGCACGCGCTCAGCTTGGATCTGAATTTGCCCGACTCCATGAGCCTAAACGGCCTTTAACGGAAGTCTTTGCTGTAGCTAATCAGGTATTCTTCGAGAACAATCTCCCGCCTGCTTTTGCAAAGCAAAAAGCGTCTTTGAAAAAACTTCCGTTGTTTGAGCTCACCGAAACACTAATCGAGATTTTTAAGCTTGGTGAACAACTTGGCGAGCTTGCTTACCTGCAAGCCTTTCAAAATCTCGTACTTGACTTCTATAGTCGTGAAAGAAACGATCTCGGGGCATTCCTTGAATGGTGGGAAATTAACAAGCACAAACAGTCAATCCAGGTTTCAGGTGAAGTTGATGCCGTTCAGATACTCACTATTCACAAATCTAAAGGCCTTCAATTTAAATACGTCATCATTCCATTTTGTTTCTGGAATTTGGACCATGACCCGATGCGTCCGCTAATGCTCTGGGTGAAAACAGATCAATCACCATTTAATGATGCTGGATCGTTACCAGTCAAATATTCCAGTACTCTGGAAAAGACATTTTTCAATGATTATTACATCGCGGAACGGACGCGTAGTTATCTCGATAATTTAAATTTATTATATGTTGCGCTTACGCGAGCTGAAAAAGGAATGATCGTAATGGCTCCTCATCCAAACGTTCGAAATACAAAAAAGAGTTCTGCCAACCTATTGTATGAAGGGATCACACAAACGTCCCTGGCAACGAACTGGAATGAATCCGCAAATGAATATGCCATTGGCGAGTGGGCTAAAAGTATTGAGGATAAAAAGGAAATTTTCCACGATGCTGTAAGTTTGAAAACATATCCGGCTTTTCATTGGCGTGATAAACTTGTTATCCGGCAAACCGCAAAAACATATTTCAATCCGGAGGAAGAGAAGTTTGAAAAGATAAATTTTGGAATTCACCTCCATACCATACTTTCACGAATAAAAACTGATTCTGAAATCGATGGTGCCTTAGATCAATTTGTATTAGAAGGATTTATCACACAGGAAGAAAAAGGCCCTCTATCTGTCCAGCTTCAGGAGCTAATGCTCATTCCTCCCGTAGCCACCTGGTTCTCTCCAGAATGGGAGGTGAGAACCGAAACACCGATACTTCTACCGGATGGAACAGAAAACAGAATAGACCGCCTTCTCATTAACGGCAAAACGGCAATCGTCATTGACTTCAAAACGGGTGAACCATTAAAGTCGGATCAACGGCAGGTACTAACCTATATTGAGATCCTCAGAAAAATGAATTTTGTCGATGTTCAGGGATACTTGTTGTATATTAAACATAAACAAGTAGTCTCGGTGTCACCGACGAAGATCAAAGTCTCCAGGAAAAAAGATGAGAACCAGATCAGCTTCGGATTTTAGTTTGAAGTTCAAAGTTTGAGGTTCGAAGTTTAGCCCGGGGATATGAACTCTGAACGTCCCTTAGCGTAACCTCGAACCTTAAACCTGGAACCTGGAACTTATTCAAAATCGTACCCCACCCCCGGCCAAGGCAAAAGCGCTTTGGATTTATAAGGTTTAACACAGGGTAAATTGAAAAACTTTACAAGATCTGTTCGTCTTAAAGTCTTGGGTTCTTTGGAATATTTCCTGAAAAAATCCTCCCAATGAATCCAAACAATTTCCTTCGGCTGAATTTCCTTTAATAACGAACATGGATAGTCGGGCGAAAAATGAAAGGAAGCAAGGCCTAAGAACGCGAGGTCTACAGGGCGGCCTTTTAACAGTGTCGCCGGCGGAACTCCAGCGGGAGGGTTGCACGACGAAGATTGAATAAAGATCCTTAAATCGATCACGCCGTCCTTCCCCAGATAATCTATCAAAAACGAAAAAGTATTCCCATCCAACCATTCATTTACGCCGGTTTTCGCGAACGGATCGCCAAAATACCCGACCGGTTCAGTTTTGCTTCCACTAAAAAACTTAATGTTATTAAAGTGTGGGTTATGATCGCCGAGAATCGGATAAACGTGGATCGCCTGGGCGTCGTTTTTTAGAACGATCGGCGGACGCGTGACCTCCTGTGTTGTCATATGGTCCTCAAGGATCTTCATTTTAACAGTATCCACCACATTGTAACATGTATTGAACCCTGAACGGTTCAAATACACATCCGGCAGTTTCTCCAGCCTGGCAAACACCGCTGGTACGTCCATTAAATGATCGTAGTGACTATGCGCCGAAAAAATCGTTGTCGTATAGTTACTCAGTTTCCCCATCACTTCTTCGAGAGATGCTATTCCGGAATCAATCATTTCGCGATTAGATGCAATTTTTTTCTTACCAGTCAACATGGAGGAACCAACGCGCATGATTTTTTGATTGGAGAAAAACGGATCTAGCATGATCGCGTGGTTGTCCTTCAGGATATACAACCCCCCACATCCGGTATACTGTACTTTGAATCTAGCGGAGCTTCCGGGAAGGTCGATTGTTGTTCGATGGCTTTGATACGGAATACCGTCTTTTCTTAGCGTCTTAAGTCGTCCTGGTCCTGCACCACAGCATGTCATCAATAACAGTAAACCAACTATAAAAACTCGTCTCATCGCTATACAACTTCAAACTAGAAACCAACTACGCCATCGTAACATGATACACGTCTCTTGCGTTTCGCTGAATATCTTTCACAACGAATCCACCAGGTTGCGGAATTTCTTCTATCAGGTCAAAGGCACTGCACGACTTTGGCAACGCAGAAAAAATTAAAATAAAATTATGAATGCAATTGTCTGGAATTACAGTCCAAAGCGGAGCAATTGAAATATTTTCAGCGTGAACAAGTGTTGACTTCGCTCCTGATCCATGATCAACTAAAAAAGTAGTCTTCCAAATTCG
>DASQTN010000103.1:0-3947 GCA_035641895.1 Chryseolinea sp.
ATGTGATGGTACTGTAGGTGCCTTCAATGGAAAGCATAGTTTTTTCGCCAGTGCAAATTTCTGCGACCTCAGAAATGATTTCGGGTGGATTAGCATTCGAAATCGAAATGGACCCGGCAGAACTGTTGGCGCAGGCGGTTACGCCAGAATAGGAAACATCAAGGCTGGGAGAATAGGTACCAACGGCACTATAATCATGTGTCACATCCTTCAAAGAAGCCGTTTGCCCATCGCCGAAAATCCAGTTATAAACTACCGTAGCACGACTATCAGTGGTTGAAGTATTAACAAAATCAACTGTCTCTCCGATGCATGCTGCATTTACTTTTGTAAAATTGGCAACAGGCTTGGCTAGAATTATAACGTTGGCTTCTGCCGTCTCGACCGAACAGCTGTTAAAACCAATCCGTACTTTGTAGATTCCATCCTGTGTTGCCGTAAATGTATTTCCTGTTTGTCCAGTGATGTCGGCGCCGTTCCGGATCCATTGATAGGAGTGGCCCGCTGCAATATTTACCGACAGTGTCGCAGTTTGCCCGGCGCACAATTGCCCGGCTGCATTGCCCGAGACGGAAAACGAGCCAAGGTCTACGACTTGCCCGGATTCAGTATCGACGCCGCTGGTACAATCTCCAACCTTTACGCGCAAGCTATATTGGCCTGAATGGGATGCCGTGGCATTCGGAATTGAAAGTGTGGGGTCTGTCTCGGATGCGGTAAGACCGCCAGGTCCTTCCCAAATGTAAGTTGCCCCTGGAACGGTTGGTGCTACTACGTTGAGTGTTGCCCCCGCGCATACTGTTGTAACGGGGTTAATCGCTGGCGTAGCTGGAACCGTGCCTGTTCCAGCCAAAACCACAAGGGGACTTGAAACCACTACGCATGCACCACTTTCACCAGTAGCCGTAACGGTATAACTGCCTGAAGCCGTGATGTCGACAAATTCATCTGGGCTGTTTTTAACAGACGTACTTCCATTCTTCCAGTCAAATGAAACATTCAGTGCTGGTACCGACTCTAACGTAATAGTTTGCCCTGCACAAATAGTAAGTGGCAGGTCGTTTAGAATTTTCGGATCATAGCAATTCTTATTTCGTAAAATTTCAATTGAGAAATCAACAGTCGCATAGTTAAAAGATGTAAAGGCGATATCAGGCTTAGCATCTCCATCCAAGTCGCCGACTTTTGTAAACCAATTCGTTTTCGCAGAGCTTATGGTTGTCTTTGAAAAACCAGGCGACGCATTTTTGTTATGAAGAAAAACGTCAATGGCACCTACGCCTCGGTTGGGAATAATGATATCCGGAAAACCATCGCCGTTGATGTCACTTACGTCAATTCCAAAAGGGCCGTTTCCCGTCGTCAATGTGTTATTGGTCGTAAATGAAAATGCAGCTGCGGTACTTTGATTTAACAAAACCTGCGCCTGAGCACTAAATACGCTGGTGAGAACAATGTCGAGCTTCCCATCATTATTAAAGTCCGCCGAATTGATATCGTTGAACCCTCCTGGAATTGTAAATGTCGTCGGCGTTCCAAAACTTATTGTTGATGAACTTTGGTTCTTAAGGACATAAATGTTCGGTCCCTGATTTTGAGTAACAATGATGTCAGGTTTGGAATCCCCGTTCATATCCTGCACTTCCAACGCTAATGAATTCGGAACGCCTGTCATAGTGATTTTTAGTGGGACAGGATTGATGGATAAAATACCTGATCCACTTTCGTTTTGAAAAACATACAGGATATTATTGAAAGAGTTTGCTACGATAATTTCCGGCTTCCCGTCGCTGTTCAGATCGTGAATGGAAACATCACGTGCGAAATGGCCGGCATCGAGAAATAACTCTACAGGCCCTGCAAAATTTGGACTACCGGCGCTTGTATTGCGGAGCACAAAAACACTATTGGCTGTAGTTCCACTTCGCGAAGCCACCAGCTCTGGCTTACCATCTCCATTGAGGTCACCGCACGTAACGTTACCGGTAGGCGCGTTGATATTTAGAGCTGCCAGATTAGCCTTATCCAGTTTTGTAAAAGCAAGACTTCCCATGGTGCTTTGATTTTGAAGGACTATTAAGTCCGTCGCTGTGTTTTCGAATTTAGTTCCGATCAGATCTGGCTTACCATCATCATTCAGGTCGCATGAGCAAATATTAAATATTGGCGTACTGCTGGTAAATGAAAGTGGCGCTGTCAATTTTGATGTAACAAACCCCTGACCGCTAAACACAGGTGTGAACTTCAGGGGAGATCTTGCAGACCGGTTGGTACTTAGGTTGATCACTTCAACATTATGAAGGCGTGCTTGCGGCGGAATACTAGCTTCAATCGAAATATCATTAGCACTTACAATTGATGCTTTAACTTGGTCAAACCATACCTGAAGGTTCGCCGGATTATTACCAAATCCACTTCCTGTGATTAAGATCTTTTTCGTAGGATAGCCCAGCAGTGGTTCCACCGACGTAATGACGGGTGTCTGGCCAACAGCAACTCCAGCGAGTAAATAAAAAAAAATTGCGAAAAATATTCTCATTCACATTTACAAGTATCACCAGAGTACACTCCAGCTCAATAACTTCATACTGCATTCTGTGATTTGTAACCATGAAAAAAGGCGCTTACAGTTGAACTGCGCCATTACTCTTTGAGTGCCCATTAATTGTGTTTAATGGCATTTATGCACCCTGAAATAACATTTTTACACTTCGACTGCACTTTAAGCACCCTGGCCTCGAATTCCTGCTAACGCTGGATTTTGCTGCGAAGTCAATAAAAAAATTGGGTAACATTGAAGTCAGTTAATCCAACAATAGACTGTGTTACGATTTTTTAGTCTCGTCTCGAAAAAAAGTCTTTACAATGAAATTGAGTACCATTAATGTAATGCTTGTACCGGTCTAAAAATCTTACAAGGGTATGCAATGAACGCTATACGGATAATATTTTTTTGTTTGATAACCAGTGGGGCGTTTCAATCCTCCTACGCCCAGAAATTCTCGATCGGAGCGAAGGCTGGTCCTTTAATAAACTGGGGCAGCTTTGGAGATAAGGACGATAAAGCTGAATATTCTCACAAAATCAAACCTGGATTTTATGTCGCCGGATTATTGTTCTTCCCGCTGAAAAATAAATATTCCTTTCAAACCGAATTTGGATTTTCCCAAAGGGGACGAAAAATTACTTTTAATGAAGACTCGTGGGAAAATAGTGCGGTCTACTATTTCGCGGATGCATCGATGATGCTGAGACGATCTTTTCCGCTGAATTTAGGACCCAATATCCCTTCCCAGTGGTTTGTTAATGTAGGCCCACATATCAGTTATTGGGTTTCTGGAAAAGGAAAAGTAGACGCCGGGGGATCGTATAACTACACCGTAGTGTTCTCTGATATGCCAAAGGATGTGCCCGAACCTGATTTCGATAAAATGTATATGCACGACATCAATCGATGGTTATTTGGAATTGATCTTGGTGTTGGATTCAATGCACCGCTCAAACAAAATAGGAAGCTTTCCACGGAATTAAGGTTCACATCAGGCCATACATTTCTCGGCAGTAGGACGAGCGCAACGAATAGAACTCTTGGCTTTTCGGACAACTTGCGAGCTAATGAAAAGATCCTTACACTCACAGTAGCCTACACGATAGATATCAATGTTCAGCAAAGCCGGAAAGGCAAGAGCACAAAAGACCGGGAGGTAAAGCGAAAAAAATAAAAAGCCTTCAATATCAACTACTCGCTGATCGTGGACGGAAATTCAGAAGGCTTGAACCCATCCACCACTTAAAATATACTTCGTCATCCTAGGCGAACGGGCAGGTCAGCACAACGCACGTACCGCATCATCTAATTTGCTGAAACATCTTCCGATACGACGCTCCCTATTATTGTCATGATCCCTTAGTTATCTCGAACGGACCGGCTACACGATGCATTCCGT
>DASQTN010000104.1:0-2559 GCA_035641895.1 Chryseolinea sp.
GGTAGGTGCGATCAAATACGATGTTGATCGGATGAAGGGCGTTATTCAGATGGCTGCGGAAAAATCCGGATGGGGCACCAAGACTAATTTAGCCCAGGGATTTAGTGTATATTTTTCACACCGGTCCTATGTAGCACAGGTAGCGGAAGTAGAAATGAAAAAGGGTAAGCCTTCGCTGAAGAAAATTTATGCTGTAGCGGATTGTGGCGTTGTTGTTAATCTGAGTGGCGCTAAACAGCAGGTGACAGGCGGTATCGTCGATGGACTGGGACACGCGATGTATGGCAATCTTACCTTTAAAGATGGCGCTGCTGAACAAAAGAATTTCAATACCTACCGATTAATACGGATGAAGGAAATCCCCGAAGTTGAATGTCATTTTGTAAATAACGGAATCGACCCC
Source organism: Chryseolinea sp. (assembly GCA_035641895.1). Taxonomy (GTDB): domain Bacteria; phylum Bacteroidota; class Bacteroidia; order Cytophagales; family Cyclobacteriaceae; genus Chryseolinea. Next base: position 404 of record DASQTN010000104.1, read on the forward strand.
ACCGGCCTGGGTGAACCAGCGCTTCCTCCAACGGGTGGGGCAGTGGCAAACGCTTATTTCAAAGCAACGGGCAAACGTTTATACAATCAACCTTTCTCGCTGCAGGAAGAATTAAAAAGTGTGACACTAGGAGAAAAATTATAATTTTACCATTCTGGAATTAAAGGACCTTACCGCAAGGGAGGTCCTTTTTTATTCATCATAATACATCCCGATGTGACTAACGGTCTGGAATTGCGTTTACGTTTTTTTAAATTGGCAGATAATATTTCAGAAGGGCTTAGCTTTAATCAGAACAACCATGAAGTTAAAACAGGACTTATCCGAACATCATGAGCTTATCAGTGATTTGTTTCCATCGATTTCCGCAAAGGATGCGTGGGAAAAATATAAGCTCTCAGACGAACAAATCTCATTTTTTAACACCTACGGTTTTCTTTCGGGAATCAGATTATTAGAGGACCGCCAAGTCGACAAACTTCTATACGACCTGGAAGAAATAAAAGATCCGTCCCATCCGAAAAATCATTTGTTTTACGAGTTCCACTCTAACGAATCGAAAGACCCGAACGCAGTGTTATTTCATTCGTTGGGGCACTGGCGAATTACAACGGCTTTTCATGATGTATTATGGAATCCGGCGTTTGTTATTGCAGCAAGTCAGTTATTGGGAAGCAAACCCGTACGTTTCTGGCATGACCAGCTTTTTTACAAACCTGCTCATCATGGTGGCGTTGTAGCTTGGCACCAGGATTATAGCTATTGGCGAAGGACATTGCCGATGCAGCATTTAACGTGTTGGGTTGGATTGGACGATGTGTCAACCGAAAATGGTTGCTTATACTATGTTCCAAAAAGCCATAAGTGGGGACTTTTGGATAAACCCGAATTAGCAGGAGATATGGAAGGCCTTACACAGTTTTTGACTGAAGATCAGAAAAAACAATTTGCAGAAAAGGTGCCGATTGAAATGGAACGAGGGTGTGCGACCTTTCATCATCCACTCATGGTTCATGGGTCATATGAAAATAAATCGTCTAAGCCGCGCAGAGCTTTTGTGTTAAATGTGTTTGCCGATGGAACGTATTCGGACTCAGATGAGGAAATTTTAAAAGGCGTTCCTGTAATTAAAAAAGGAAAAAAATTGGAGGGACAGTTTTTCCCGTTGCTGTTTGATCCCAAAAATATTTAGTTGTACTTCGAAAAAGTAGTCATTCAAAATCTGAAATTATCCTATGAAAAATTGTAGCGTTGTTTTTTTTATTTTGATCAGTGTTGTCAGCTGGGCACAGCAAAAGAGTGTACAAGAACAACTAGGATATTCGAAGGATACCAAACTATTGATAATTCATGCGGATGATTTGGGCGTCGCTCATTCCGAGAATGCTGCTTCAATTTATGCTATGGAGAGAGGCGTAGTCAATTCAGCCAGTATCATGGTTCCTTGTCCTTGGTTCTCTGAAATCGCGAGGTATGCAAAATTTCATCCAGAGGCCGATTTGGGTTTGCACATGACACTGAATAGTGAGTGGAAAGTTTACAAGTGGAGACCGGTAGCGCCCCATGATGAAGTTTCCAGCTTACTTGATGAACATGGCTATTTAAATGAGACGGTTGAAACGTTTTTGAAAAATGCAAAGCTCGAAGAAGTTGAAAAAGAGTTGCGTAGTCAGATAGAGCGTGCAAAACAATTTGGAATTGACCCCACACATTTGGATGCGCATATGGGCGCAGCTTTTTCTACAGCAAAGTTCCTGGAGGTACTGATTAAGCTGGGACATGAATACAAGATACCTGTGATGATAAGCAAGGATTTTTCGCGGGTGTTGAATATTGACTATACGCCTTTTATTACGGATAAAGATGTTATCGTCGATCGGGTAATAATCGCATCCGGCCGCGATTACCAGGCGGGCATGGAAAATTTTTATACGCAACAATTGAAATCATTACCACCAGGTTTAAATGTGCTTCTGCTTCACGCTGCATATGATAATGACGAGATGAAAGCCATCACCATCGACCACGATGACTACGGTGCGGCGTGGAGACAACAGGATTTTAATTTTTTCACCAGCGAGAAATGCAAGAAACTAATAGCCGACGAAAAAATTAAGCTCGTTACCTGGAAGGAGATCAGAGATAAAATTGTCAGG
>DASQTN010000105.1:0-4751 GCA_035641895.1 Chryseolinea sp.
GCCTGCTAATTACTGGACGCAAGCCTACAATTCCATCGCCCATACAAACGAAGTGCTGGCTGTTATCGATGGACTCGCAGGTGAAAAGTCACTGAAAGATGCGGTGAAAGGCGAAGCGTACTTGGCGCGTGCTTACGCACATTTTATGATCGCGAACCTCTTTACAAAGCAGTATGATCCCCAGACGGCAAGTCAGGACCCCGGTATCCCGTACGTATTGGAACCTGAAACTGAATTTATAAAACAATATAGTCGCGGCACGATCGAGGATGTCTACGACAATATTGAGGATGACATTGAGGAAGGTCTCGACCTCGTCGATGCCGGCAATTACTCCGGATCAGGAAAATATCATTTTACACCGGCCGCTGGACTGGCCCTTGCGTCCCGTTTTTATCTGTTCAAAAGGGATTGGGACAATTGTATAAAGTATAGTTCGCAAATGCTTGGAGCTGATCCGTCAGTCTTTATCAAGGATATTGGAGCTTTGCTTGCAAATACCGCAAACTCAGAAGATTTTATTCGCCAGTACACCTCCCCCACGGATCCAAGCAATTTATTGGTCATGCGCAACACGACCACCTTTCCGGTGAGTGTTGGGTATTGGCCGGATCAACCGTTGCTATTTGGGTTATTTAGTTCCAACCCGTGGAACGCGGACGATATACGCGTGAGTGCTGAATATCCATTGTATCAAAGAGGGGAAAACGGGTTGACCCAGGGCAAATTTGAGTTTTTGTTTGAAAGGACCAGCCTTACTTCAGATGTTGGTTACTATTACACCATCGTCTCCGCTTTCAGAGGAGAGGAAGTGTTGCTTAACCGGGCTGAAGCCTATGTTCATAAAAATGACCTTACGTCTGCGATCGCCGACCTACAGGTTTATATAGGCAAACGCTACGATGGTAATCCGCTCCTGACACTCCCAGTGCTGCGATCATACTATGGCACGAACAATAATCAGTCTGCTCTTATATTTTTTATTCTGGATGAGCGGCAGAAAGAATTTATGCACGAAGGCCTGCGGTGGTTTGATATTAAGCGATATGGAATTCCCGTAGAGCACGAACTGGAAAATGGTGGTGAAATTTTACTCGAAGCGGATGACGAACGTAAAGTTTTGCAATTACCTGAATCTGCGCTTGAAGTTGGAGGACTTGAACCCAATCCTCGTTAATGATAAAATGCGAAATGTATGAAAGTTGTAATACATAAGTTGGGAACAAAAATAATTGCCTTTGTTTTAATCATGGGCTTCCTTGGAACTACGTCTTGTTATAAAGATGAAAGTCTTGAAGCTCCTGTAAAGCCTCAAACGCCGTCCGAGGATCCCATTGATATTTACATTCAGAATAACTTTGTTGACGAATACGGTGTGGCTGTTCGTTATAAATTTGTTGACCGGTACGTCGATCCTGACAAGCGTGTAACCCCTCCGTTACGGGAAGTCGTGGAGCCTGCGCTTGATTTCCTTACGCAGTTCTGGGTTAACCCGTACATCAATGTTCCAAATGGACGGCGATTTTTCGAAAATCACGTCCCAGCCGAAGTGGTTCTCATTGGCTCGCTGATGTACAACGACGATGGAACCGTGACCCTTGGCACGGCGGATGCCGGAGCAAGAATAACGCTTACCGATGTAAATAGTATCGATCTTGAAGATGAGGAATGGCTCCATCTGCAGCTCAATGTTATTTATCATGAGTTTGCGCATATAGTTCACCAGCTTTATAATCTTCCCACGAACTGGCAAGATATATCGCCCGAAGGGTATACGTCAGTGGGCTCGTGGTATACCCTTTCCGACGAAGAAGCTTTACAACGCGGTTTTGTCACGAATTATGCAACCTCCAGTTTCAATGAGGACTTTGCTGAAACGGTTGCCTATATCACATTTTATCCGGAATTCTATGAACGCTACCTTATTGACGAGGAGAATTGCACCACGAACGACTGCATAGCACGGAATGAGGGCCGGGCCTTGTTACGCAGAAAATATGTAGCTGTTTTGTCACATTACGAGGCAGTTACCGGAGTCGATCTTCTGGATGTAAGGGCAATTGTCCAGGATTTGTTAAACTGAAGAAGGTTATAAACAGCTAAGGCAGAGAAAAAGCAGTGGATTAAAAAATTTGTCAAATGAAGAAGTGGATTTACATTTTTGGTTTCGCGATCATCACGCTGACTTCCTGTAAGGACGATGAAATTGCTGTGTTTGAAAAGACTGCTGATGAAAGAGTAGCCGAAACAATTGCGACCCTCAAGCAAGATTTGGTTTCGCCGGCCAATGGATGGCGACTAAAGTATCGCCCAGAAGATGAGTCCGGATCATTCTACGTATTGATGGATTTTAATGAAGATAATACTGTCCACATCAGAAGCGATCTTGGCAGCAATGATGGTCAATTCTTTGATCAGACTATAACCTACCGCATAGACAACTCCTTAGGCGTTGAACTCATTATCGAAACTTATTCATTCTTCAGTTTCTTATTTGAACAGGATAATGCGAGTTTTCTGGCCGAGTATGAGTTTAATTTTGTCAATAAAACACCTGATGAAGCATTGGTTTTTAATAGCAAAACCGACCCTAGCGATCCAACCATATTATTATTTGAGCAAGCTTCTGCCGAAGATGTTGCACTACTAGGGACGCAACTTTCAACGAATTTGAATATTATGTCAGAGGATTTGAAGATGATCGCTTCCTCATTAAAGCTAACTTATCAAAATCGTGATGTGTCCCTCTTTCTTGTCCTTGACCATACCAAGCGCATCCTGTCCATTAATGCAGCCTCCAGAAATACAAACCCGCTGGTCACACAGACCATAACGTTCACAACGCCTTATATTTTAAAAGGTGATTCGATTGTTTTCGACGATCGGTTTTCAGGCAACGTCCTGAACAACAATATCTCCATTAAGAGTATTAAATTATCTACCCTAACAGAGGAAACTTTGACTGCCTGCGCAAGTCCGATCGCCGTTCATAGTTTATCGGGCGCGACGTCGGCAAACGACGCCGTAAAACTTGAGACAACATTACGAGATCCAGCGGGCGGAAGTTTTGCACAAGTTTCAGATTTCTTCAATTCTCCAGTCGAGTACATTTTCAACGCTGGAGAATCGGCAGCATTACAAGTCCGGCAGGATATTACCGGTGCGCAGTATATGCAGTTATATTACGACTATGACATCGGCGCTGCTACGCCATTTTATGGTCTTGGGTTTTACATTCAGAATGTAAATGGGACTGTAACCTTTGCGCTCAGGCAGTTTACTCCTACACTGGTTGGGAATCGGCTCATATTCGATTTTGCACCCGATATCACAATCTTTGGAGAACAAACCACAGATGCAAACATTGACAATATAAATATTTATCTGGATGCTATGACCGAGGGAGATAATACTTATATATTTCAAGTGAACGAGGGCGTGTATGAATTTTTTAACCCATGCACCGGCTGGAGCTTCGCTTTTATTGCTTCAAATTAACAGAATGAAGTAAAATGTTTAAATTATAATGCGAAAAGAAAAAATAACTATAACGTCATGCAAAAATTTACGCTTTTAATCTGCTCTCTTGGTACCCTTGCTGTGCTTGGGATCGGTCTCTCCTCTTGTAAAGATGATGAACCATTTGTAAAACCGAATTTATCAGTCAGTACGGAAACCATCTCGGTAAACGAAAATGCTGGTACTGCGCAGGTGGAATTTGTGCTGGATGGAGGAGCACCGGAAAACCTTACTATTGAATATTCATTAGGTGGCACAGCAATTTCTCCAGCAGATTATACCATCGTCGGCACCGAGGGTGAAGTGGAAATTGCAAGCGGCCAAACTTCGGCAGTTGTACAAATTCAAATTGTTAACGATGCGGTATATGAAGGAAACGAAACGATTGAAATTTCCATCGAGGATGTAAGCAGCGTTAATGTTTTGGTTTCCAATGATGATGAGAGTGTTGTCACGATTACGGATGATGATCCACAGGTCAATGCCTCATTTACTGCAACGACTCTTACGGTAAATGAGGAAGATGGCCTAAGCGAGGACTATCTCAAAATCGAGGTGAAACTCAGTGTTGCTGCTTCATCGGACATAACAATTCAATATGATTTAGCCGGAACTGCGCTTGATACCTTAACGGGATTCAACGAAGAAATTCCTTCCGATTTTTATGACTATTATATACATGGTGTGTCTGGGGAACTGGTGATTCCGAGTGGGCAAACAAGTGGTAATATCGAAATTCAGCTCTATACTGATTTGAACTTTGAGCCGACTGATGAAACTATTATTATGACCCTTGCGGAAGCGACTGGAGGTGTAACTATTGGAACTAATAAGGAGATAACAATTACGTTGAAACAACAGGATGGAACTGTCTTAGGACTTCTATGGGACCCAAGCTACACAGATGTAGACATGGACATGTTCTTATGGCTAGGGCCAGATATCACAGATCTAGAAATAATTTACCTGGCCGCTGCTGCTAGGACTACTCCGCAGCAAGAACTTATTTTTATTCCAAAATCCCTGTTTCCCAATGCAGCTTTTGGATTAAGCTATATATACTATGAGGGAACTAAAGAGCCTATGAACTTTGAAGTTCAATTCGCTGACTATGCCGCTGGCGTAGTTGAACCCCTTGCTAACCGTAATGTATTCACTGGGGCATATGCTCTTGTCAACCGAAATAAGTGGAACGACGAGACTCTTGGCACTGATCCCATAATTGCCCAAAC
>DASQTN010000106.1:0-2466 GCA_035641895.1 Chryseolinea sp.
ATAATCATGGCTACAACGGTGAAGCTGGTGATCACTTGTGATACCCTCCGATCTTCATCATACTGTTGTTTTAAATTTTCATCCAAGAATGAATATTCAAAAGGTGTTTCCGGATTGATTCCTTTCCAGATGTCCTCAATTTTTCCAATACTTTCTTGAAATGCACCCGCCTGAACGTCAAGCATCATATAGTCGTGTTCTGACACCTCCAACGGCATGCGAAACAACATTGGAAAAACCTCTTCTTTCACCGTGATTTGATGGTAGTCGTCCATAACACCAATTACCTCATAAGCAGTTCTTACACCCTGGCGGTCGCTATACAGGTTTTGGCCAATGATCGTCTCAGGCTTAAGTCCCAGACGGCTCACAGCAACACGATTTAAAATGATTTTATTTTGACTTTCTGCTTCACGATTGTATGTAAAATTCCGACCCGCAATTAATTTTATCTTTAAAAAATCGATGTAGTTAGGCTCTACCCAATTATTTTTGATCATGACGGCTTTCTCCATGTTTGAACCCTCAGGATACAGACTGAAGTCGTGCCAGATATTAGACCCCGGTGTATAATTTGTGCCGGTTACTGCCTCAATAGACGAGATCTTTAATAACTCATTCTGAAGGGTCGTATGATTCTTGCGTGTCGTCTCTGTACGCAACGGCAAGACGATTTTTTGTTTTGCATCAAAGCCCAGGTCTTTCGACTGCATAAAATCCAGCTGCTGCGAGATGACAATCATTCCACACACCAGAATGATGGCGACGACGAATTGAAAGACCACTAATGATCGTCGCATAACGCTGCCAGAATTATTTAAGGTCATTTTGCCTTTAAGAACCTGGGCGGGCTGAAAGGAAGACAAGTACAATGCGGGATAGCTTCCGGCGATCACACCAGTCACTAATGTAATTAAGGCAAGTGCCGATCCAAAAAAGATCATTTTGTCGGCATCAAGCGCAATTTGTTTCATCGTCAATTGGTTGAAAACCGGTAGCATGATTTGCATCAATATCATACTAAGCAAAATAGAAATAACAACGATAACCATCACTTCGCCTAGAAACTGCGTAATCAGCGAGCTTCTATAAGCACCCAGCGTCTTGCGGAGTCCTACTTCATTTGCACGCTTGGTAGCCTTCGCTGTGCTGAGGTTCATGAAATTTATGCACGCAATCAGCAGGATAACTCCGGTGATAGAAGCGATTACATACAGGTACGTTATGCGGGGACTTGAGTCGCCTTGAGTGGAGTATAAGTATATATTTTGTACAGGTTCCAGCCCCAACGTTTTTTCCATTCCAAGGGCTTTGAGATCATCGGCGCCATGTTTTAAAAATACTGTATTTATTTTAGGCAGAACACTCTCTGCGGTGTGGCCTGGTTTTAATTTAATGTAGGACAGCAAAAAATTCTGGCCGGCCCACTGATCAATGACTTGTGGACTCCGCAGGTATTCAGCCCATCCGTTGCTTGTCATTGACACGAAAAAATTCGCTTTGATGTGCGAGCTTTGTTGTTTTTCAGCTAAAACGCCGGTTACACGAAAATCGCTGGAAGGACCGCCTTGATTTATATGAATAACTTTATTGACGGCTGACTCAATCCCAAAGAGTTTTGTCGCCAGCTTTTCTGTGATCACCACGCTGTTGGCCTCGGTTAAAGCTTTTGCGGGATCGCCTTCTTTAAAACTATAAGTAAAAATTTCAAACAACGTGGAGTCAGCGATGTACCCGTCCGATTCATAAAATTGATTCTCACCGTGGCGAATTAAATTTTGAGATACTCCTGGGGGATCCACCAACCGCGTGACTACATCAATTTCGGGAATCTCATCTTTAATTCCCCAAACAATCGGCGCTGATGTCGTACGCATCACTCTATCGTCAAAACGGTCGCCCATGATCGAAGTAACACGATAAATATTCTCAATGTCTTTATGATGTTTGTCGAAGCTCATTTCATCTTCCATATAGAGGGCTAACAACAGACAACACGTCACGCCAACCGACAAACCTGTGATGTTGATAAATGAATAGGCTTTATCACGCGCCATGTAGCGGAACGCAATTTTGATATAGTTCTTAAGCATGAATTTCCCTTTTTTCTGATTCCTGTTTTCTAAGATCGCGCCACTTCCCGATGCCCTTTTGCACGTTAATTTTACAGTCATAACCGTTCTGGCGCGGCCAATTCTGAACGACAATGTCCGTAGGCGAACAGATGTACTAGGCAATTTTTTATTTCGGCGGATGCCTGCAAAGAAACAAACGAGTAAGGGAACGAGAAACTAAAGGCGAGGAAGTTGAACGAATTGCTATCCAAATGCGCCCTAAAAATGAAATGGATAAACTACCCTAAAGAATCACGCGACCACTTTGACATGGCAAGAATTTCAAGAAGCAAGAATGGCGATAAGTCGTCAGTACGATCACTTTCCCTCGATCAATGGATTGGTGACGTAT
>DASQTN010000107.1:0-7402 GCA_035641895.1 Chryseolinea sp.
CCAAATACACAACCGTTGTTTTACAACACAGCTATTGACGAAAATTTTGAGGAGGTTTTTAAAGCAACACTTCTCGAGGGACATGGCTACGGCGAAAACGCTAAGGCAGATTCCGTCAACATTATTGTAAATGAAACAGCATTAGAAACGATGGACATGAAGCTTGAATCGGCGGTGGGAACAAAGATCACCGTTTGGGGTCAAGAGAGAACAATTATAGGTGTTGTCAAGGACTTCAATTTCAAGCCGGTACAGGAAACCATCGGCCCCATGTTTCTCAATCGTAATAGCTGGGGTGGTTATGCGATAGTCCGGACGTTGCCTGGCGAAACAGAAAAAACCATCGCGGCATTGGAACAGATATGCAAAGAACTCAATCCTAGCTATCCGTTTGAATACAGCTTTGTTGATCAGGATATCGCAAATTTGTATAAGGCAGAGCAACGGCTGGGCAGCCTGTTCAATGTTTTTGCTGTGCTGGCTGTCGTGATCTCTTGCCTTGGACTTTATGGTTTGTCGGCCTACTTAGCAGAACGGCGCACCCGCGAGCTTGGAATACGCAAGGTGCTTGGAGCTTCGGGCTTTCAGCTTGTTTACCTGTTGTCGGCTACGTTTACGCGGCCGATACTTATAGCAACAGCCATTGCGGTACCCCTGGCGTGGTATGGAATGAATCAATGGCTTACAGGCTTCGCCTATCATATCACGATCGACTGGACTATTTTTGTTGTCGCGTTTTTGTCGGCCTTAGTTATTGCATGGTTGACGGTGAGCTTTGAATCTATTAAAGCTGCAAGAACTAATCCGGTGAATTCGCTGCGCTCGGAGTAGCGAGATCTTAACTTCCCGAAAGTTCAAACACCTTCCCGAAAGTTTTGAACTTTCGGGAAGGTGCACGCGAATCGATCGGGAAACTGTAAACCATCGCCTTCACTTAAAAAAATTTATTTTCAATGGGTACTTCCAGGGATTTTTTCCGCGATACACGCGCATAGCGTTAAGCGCTGGAAATATTCCAAAAAGTGCTACGGATAAAAACATACCACCAAAGGCATAAAACGGAAAATATTTAAATACCTCAAACGATACCACCTGCGAGCCAGGCAGCGTAATCGGCATCAGCACCAGGATAATCTGCACGACGAATAACAAGCTGATCACAATCGAATACGTGAGTTGCCCATTGAGGATATCCTTACCGTGTTTGTTGATTCCATTAATCTCTTCCCGTTTCAGCATCCAAAAAATAAATGGAAGAAGTACGTTTCCAATTACTGGAAATAAAAAGAATCCCGCTGGGGTGATGTGAAGAATGGCCAGTTGATTCAGCTCATGTTGGGTCGGCTCCGGCAGCAGTTCCTCCAAATTTACTCCCAAAGCGTCGGCGATCGATTTAAGCGTATATAGGCGTGGATCAACTTCACCGGCTTCTATTCGTTGTATCGTGCGAACATTGAGCCCGGTGGTCTCAGCAAGGATTTCCTGAGTAATTCCTTTCAATTTGCGGAAATGAATGATTTTTTTGGCAATCGATGTCTTGTCCATAGTTGTTGCTTTTTGCCAAATCTCACGCGTATTCAATCCATTTGTTAACGGTGTATACCCGGCATATACCCGACAAACACGTATTCAAAGATAAAAAACGTGATTTAAGACTCATTGCTTATTTATCGCCTGACTGATGATGAGTTTGAATTAAAGACGCGTTGACAAATGCCGTGGATTCGCTTCATTCGGAGTAGCGAGATCTTGACTTCCCGAAAGTTCAAAACTGTCGGGAAGGTGTTTCCTTAAAATCAGATAAAACACGATCTCGATGTCTCTACCTGTACCCTGCCGCTTGTAGTTCAAATAGCTCCGAATATCTTCCCTTGGCTTTCATTAGTTCTTCGTGCGATCCGACTTCAGATACTTTTCCGTCGGCAATCACAGCAATTCTGTCCGCTATCCGTACCGTGGAGAATCTATGTGAGATAACAATACCAATCCTTCCCTTTAGATTTTCTTTTAGCTCAGCAAAGATTGCCGCCTCGGCTTCCGGGTCCAGGGAGGAAGTTGGTTCATCCAATATCCAGATGTCTGCATCCCGATACATGATCCTGGCCAGCGCCAGGCGCTGCCATTCGCCTCCGGAGAGATCATGACCTCCTTCGAAAAGTCTTCCCACTTTTGAATCCAGGCCGTTGGGCATTTTTTTAACGAGCCATTCACTGCGTGCATCACGAAGTGATTCCAGTACGCGCTCATCAAAAACTTCCGCATGAGGTCGTCCCATCGTAACATTTTCTCGTACGGTTAGCTCGTAGTTAGCGTAGTCCTGAAAAAGCACACCAACCCGGTTTCTCAATTCCTCAGGATCAGTCTTTTTGAGATCCACTCCGCCGATACTGATGGATCCCGCGTCCACGTCATAAAATCGGAGCAGAAGTCTTACAATCGTACTTTTGCCCGCGCCATTCTCGCCAACCAACGCTATTAATTCACCACTGTTGATCGTGAGGTTAAAGTTTTGAACGGCATATTCGGAACTGCCGGAATACTTAAAGCTGACATTATCAAACACAATTCCTTTGTCAAGTTTATCGGGCAACGCTTCAGGATTTTCAACTTTTTTCACCAACTCATCTATGGAAAGAAAAGAAAAATAATCATCCAAAAATGTCGTGTGTTGGTCGACAGAAACAAAAGTGCTTGATATTTGGGCAAGGGTGGAGGATACAGAAGTAAACGCCCCTATTACCAGAACTACGCCGCCTGGATCGAACACACCTGCGGTACCTTTTATAGAAACAAATAAATATGCCAGGGCCAAAGTTGTGCCGGTTACAATCCCCGTGAGGATTGAAACCCGGGTACCTGATCTATACATTAGTGCTCTTTGGCGGAATAGATTTTCTGAGAGATTGCTATGACGTGCCAGTAAATAATCAGCAAGGACATAGGCGCGGATCTCTTTTGTTGTTTTTGGCTGAACGAGCAAATCCCCGATGTATCCACGTTCCCTTTCTTCCGGAGTCTCCTTGTAAAAAAATTCATAAAGCTTCGATGTCACGCGGCTTTCTAATATTAAAGACAAGGCGGCAGCTGCAAGGGCAAGAACGACCAGCAGATAATGAAGACTGCCAAGTAATGAAGCCATCAAAATGATCGTTACGAGATTACTTGAGAGTCCGAGCACTGACCAAGTAAGATCTCCAGGTCTCCAGGATACATCTCGCTTTGCTCGTGCTAGCCGGTCATGCCAGTTCGAGTTATCAAAATTTCCAATATCAACTTTCGAAGCCTTGGCCAATAATCTTTTTTCTGCCTCGAGCTCTACGCGACGTACAAACAAATTTCTTCCGTATCCCATGTATGCGCTAATGGTGCGCTGTAGTGTTGCCACGATCCATAACCCAATCACTACCGGAACTAAATCAGAAAAAGGTATTTTGTGGACGCTGGCCTCAGCGATTCGATTGACCAGCACTGCTCCAAGGTATACGGCGATTGGCGTCATAGAGGCGTTAACCATTCCCAAAAGCGAGAACTTGACCAGCGATTTTGGTGAAGCAGCCCACGCGAGTTCCAAGCCTTTTTTTAGATTGGCTCTTACACGAAAAGCGCGGCTTGTTGACGTTTTTGTTTCTGATTTCATTCTATTAAAATTAATAGACCCCAATGACGAAGGTTGTACACTTACCCTATTGATTTTCTTTCAAAAGGTTGCACACGATTGAAACACGCTATCGTTCGATGCGATCATACGATAATGGAGGGATATACTCCCCGTTATGTTTGGTTGCTTATTAAAATAATCGGACATTTTTGATATTAAATGACTACATTTGCAACCGAAAAGCAGCATTCCCGATTAGTTCTACCCTTCGATATCTGTTTTCAATACTATAGTGGCCTTGTCCCGAAAATGTGGCTTCATTTATTAATTACAAACATAGTGCATGAGACAACTTAAGATTAGTAAACAAATTACAAACCGCGAAAGTCAATCCCTGGATAAATATTTACAGGAAATCGGGAAAGTCGACTTGGTTAGTGCTGAAGTCGAAGTGGAACTCGCAAGGCGCATACGGGAGGGCGATCAGGTGGCGTTGGAAAAGCTCACGAAAGCGAATCTTAGATTTGTGGTATCTGTAGCTAAGCAATATCAGAATAATGGGCTCACCCTTGGTGACCTTATTAATGAAGGTAATCTTGGGTTAATTAAAGCGGCAGGCAGGTTCGACGAGAAAAGAGGATTTAAATTTATCTCTTACGCGGTTTGGTGGATTCGCCAATCAATCATGCAGGCATTGGCAGAACAATCCAGAATCGTACGGCTTCCGCTGAACCGAATAGGCTCATTGACTAAAATTTCTAAAACTTTTTCCGACCTGGAGCAAAAGTTTCAGCGTGAACCTTCCGCGCAGGAAGTTGCAGAAGTTATTGGTGTAACGGCAGAAGAAGTTATAGATAGTTTAAAAATTGCTGGACGTCATGTTTCAGTAGATGCTCCGTTTTCGCAAGGCGAAGATGGCAGTTTGCTGGATGTCCTCGGCGATGCGAATGAGTCAAATCCTGAATCTGAAATGATGGCGGAATCACTTATCCTGGAAGTACAACGTTCTCTGAACGCTTTGACAACCCGGGAAGCAGAAGTGATCAGTTTGTATTTTGGACTGAATGGAACCCAATCGATGACTTTGGAGGAAATCGCTCACAAATTTGACCTCACAAGAGAACGTGTGCGACAGATCAAAGAAAAAGCTACAAGACGACTAAGACATACAGCAAAAAGCAGAATGTTGAAATCCTATTTAGGGTAAAGTAGGAAAGCCGCGATAATAAGTGTAACTTTGGGACGCATTTTAGGAAATAGTGTTTCAATAAGCTAAAAATCACGCTTTGTTGACACCAACCTTCTCTTATTAATAATTCTCTTTAAGATTCTCACTGAGTAACCTGGATAATTATTAAGCCTAATGGAACAATCCATTAGCAATGTGAATTTTTATTTTTAATTTTTATACAATGCAAGGAACAGTTAAGTTTTTTAATGAGACCAAAGGATTTGGATTCATTAAACCGTCAGATTCAAAACCTGACATTTTTGTCCACGCTTCAGGCTTGGTCGATGAAATTCGTGAGAACGATGAGGTCACCTATGACGAAGAAAAGGGAAAAAAAGGAATGAACGCGGTGAATGTTACGAGAATAATGGATTAATAATCCTTTTTGCTATAACAGAAAAAAAGGTCGACTGAAAAGTCGACCTTTTATTTTAGGCTGATTTTACTTTAACACTTACGTGCTCGGTTGCTAAATTTTTATTCATATAAGCATTCTGATCGTGCTCCAACGCACCCTTTGGCAGCCACTTCATCCAAATGCCAAGATCTCTTTCGATTATGTTAGTAAAAAATTGGGGTAATACTTTTGTCTCGCCTTCAAAATATGCACGGAATGAAGCATCCTCTTTTAGGTTTTTCCTTATCATTTTGTAGAATCGGATACGCCCATGCCCTTCATTCGAAATAGCGCGCATAAAATTCATCCACTTTGATGTAAAGTCTGACGTTGCGAAAAGTCTTTTATAGATAGCTTTCTTTGAAAAAGTATATTCAGTGAGATCAATCACTTTGTCATAAAAATCTATCCATTCGTAATGCTTTGGCTTTACGTTCATCGCCAGGTGATTATTCAAAAAATGGAAAGGGAAAGGAAGTACGCGGCCAGCTTTTTGATATTCCAGGTTTAATGGAGCAGCTTCACCAAAAGATGAAAGAAGCGAGTATCCTGGAAAAGCACCTGGTGATTTATCTACGAAACGTTTGGTAAGCTCAAAGGGCTCGCTACCAGAGTCACAATCAAGACCTAATACAAAATTGGTCTGAATATAGGGTACATAACGGAGGATCATATTTACCTGCTCCGACACCTGATTCATCTTTTGTTCGGCGTTAAGGTGTCCAGCTCTGGATTTATTTCCCATGTCGTTCCAGGATTCGATGCCAGGAAGCAATGCCTTAAAGTTATGTTTGCTCATAACTTTCATATGATCTTCCTGAAGAATGGATAAACTACTTTCTGCCAGAAAACGAAAACGATTTCTAGATGGAATGGATTCAATCACTTCCATATTTTCGTTAAAGCGAATTCCGAAGTTGGGATCTTGCCATGCAACCATCGGCTCCTTGAATTTCGTGAGAAGGAACTTCAAATCTTCCTTCATGGCATCCAAACTAAGTTGTTGGTAAGGCACCGTTGCATCAATACAAAATGAACACGTATAAGGACAACCGACGCTCGCCATCATTGGAATGAATTTTACGAATGGCGCCTTTTTAAGCGTTGGCTCGACGAACTTCCATCGCTCTCTCATACTCGGGAAGTCGACGGGCTGCTTTTTAGCAGAAATATGTATTCCCTTTGGCCGTTGTGGACTGACATTCTTCAAAAGATCAACTATTGTTGATTGATGAGTCAAGCCAAGGACATAATCAAAATATTTGACGGAATCGTCGGGATAGCACCGGGCATGCGGACCACCTAACACCGTTACTGCCCCCTTGCTTCTGAAATAATTGCTCAACGCATAGGCTAGAAAAGCAGCTTGTGAAAAGGAGCATATAAAAACCAGGTCAACGTTGTCCGGCAATTCATTCTCAAGTTTTTCCCTTCCGGTATAACAAATAAATGTTACGGAATGGCCTTGCTGTTCGCACCACGTCGCTACAATTTGGGGCATGATACTCGCAAGGTTAGCATGCATGATTCTTGCCCATAGCGTGTTCGTTGGACCTTTGCTGACAAGATCAATTATGCCGATCTTCAATTTTCTCATTAAATACTTTTTAAATTAAATATACTATCCTGGTACTTTAAGCCTTCCAGCAAGCTCACCTAACGCCTTTATAAAGTTGGTTGAACATTGTAAGGACCCCAAAAGGGGATAATTCTATGGGGTGGACTAAATATGCAATTGATGCAGCCAAGTCCAACATCAATAAATGTTTGAAATGCAGGTGGGGTGTAAAATAATGACCCACAGGCAGTCCAGCTATTGAATTAAGGTAAAGATAGCAGACTACGGCAAAACGAATAGTATTCCTGATAATATCTTTCAGCCGCTCCAGTAATTCTGTCTTGATGGACATTGGTTGCTAGCTATACCACTCACCTGTGAAATGCTCAATCATGTCGACCAATCACCCTTTAGGAGCGTAAACCACACAGTCACGGAATTTGAATTTCAATCTGCCCCGTTGAGAAGTGCAATACACAATTAACTCTTCAAAAAAAATTATTTATGAAAAATCAAATTCGCCGGCACCAGTTGGTATTGATAGCCGGACTGGTGACCTTCTCGCTTTTCTTGTCAAGTTGCAAAGACATTTTTGATGACAATCCTTCGGGTGAAGGA
>DASQTN010000108.1:0-4214 GCA_035641895.1 Chryseolinea sp.
AAATTCACTTGTAAAGGATCAAACGTTTGATTCGTTTCACCTTAAAAACTTTCACTTGTGGCAATTGATCACCATGATTGGAATCCATCAAAAGATGGAGATATTAAAACCAACACTCGAGAACGAGTTGGATATAACCCAGTTGATTTTGGTTCACGATCAGCCAATTTCCATTCGGTTCCGCGCTGACGAAAAACAATTTGACGTTGATGGAGCCTATGATATAAGGTATGAGATCGTTAAAAAAAGAATTGATAAAGCGTATATCAAGAATACAGGGGAACGGTTAACCCAACCCGGCAAAATTGCTGTCGTCTATAATCAAAGTAAAGTCGAAGAAGAGTACAAGCAGTATTTTCGTTTTCTACTTGGTAAGAAATTGGTGATGGGAAAATTAGAAATCCTTGAACTGGAAGAATTGCCAGGAGCAACTGGCTTAAAGGCACTGCGCATGCAAATCGCATCCGACAGCAAAGAACAACAATCGCAGGAAAGTTTATTGCAAGACGTTCAGGACGCATTGCGCATCCATTAGGCTTTCAAAGTTATTGTTATATTAGCTTGTACAATCATCATACATGTACAGGTTCTTAACCGTAATTTTTGTTCTATTCCTCTTTGCTTGCAAAGAAGTTTCATTTAAGGAGCCTCAACCAAAGGGAATTAAACGTCTTTCCGAAATACCGCGCGAGTTGCGTGGCACTTATTTAGTGATCGAAGAAAAGGGAAATAACCGAGACACATTAATGGTGAGTGCCCAAGGGTACTTTATTCCTAGCGATTCGTCAAAGGGAACCTTAGGGGACAGTCTCGTTCTAAAAAAATATCAGGGATACTATTTTTTTAATGATAACGAAAACCCCGAATGGCTCTTAAGGGTTCTCAAAAGAGAAACTAATGGAGATTTATCGTACATGTTGATGGACCAGGGCGCGATGACTTTTGATGAATTTCTCTTAACCTTAAACAAGGAGATTAAAATTGACTCAATCGACGCAGACGGCGAAAAACTTTATCAAATCGACCCGGCCGCAAAAGAACTGATTTCTTTAATAGAGAAAGGCTATTTCAAAAAAACAATCACGCTTAAAAAGCTTAATTAGTCAGCGCCCAAATCCTCAAGAATTTTTTTTTGTTGCTTCATTCTTCGAGCACTGTAAATGAATGGCATGTAAAAAAAATAGCTGACGCCCGGAAATCATTCCTTCCCATGGACTATTTACTCGTCCGCGTATCCGACACTAATAAATTTATTTGGCTTCTTGCTCAATGAAGGGCGATATCTGCTGATGGAGTCTGATTGCTTTACGCGAAAGCTGAAAGGCTATGATCAAAGAAACCAAAGCTCCGATCCATATCCCGGGGACAAACGAGATGAACAAAAAATAATCATACGATCCATGAAATAGGGCAGCTACAATCAGTGCGATTGCACTATAGAAAAAAACTTTTCGGTGCGTGAACTTCGCTTTTCCAAGAAAGAAGCCCATAAGAATTGCAAAGGTTGCATGTGCCGGAACGGCGGTAAACATCCGCAGTACACCTGTCGCCAATCCATACTGATAGACATACAATACATTCTCCAGTGTAGCGAATCCCATTCCCACCATTACAGCGTACACGATGCCGTCAAACGGTTCGTTAAAATTCTTATTGTTGAAAAGGACAAAGCGCACAAAAAAGAATTTGCTGAATTCCTCCACCAATGCCACCTTAAAGAAAGCATTTAGAAACTGATGAGCAACATCGTCTTCCTTTGTTAGAATCAAAGCATTCACGGGCCAGCTGATCAATAACGTTATTAGTGTACTCAGACCACCATAAAGAAAACTTACCGCTAACAAACCGAATGGCTCGCGTTCGTGTTTGTCTCTCAAATAAATGTAGATCATGATCGCGGCCCCGGGCGCCAGCGCTAATGCGAATAAACTTAGAGCGTGCATGAACGGAAAATTGATCGAAGATAAATATATAATCGATCATGTTCTAAAAATCTCGTTACTCTATAACGTTTTCAATTTCATCCATTTTGTCGTCTGTGTATTTTCCGAGCGTGGCATGGACGATCTTGCCGTTGGGATCAAGCACAAAAAAGTACGGTACATCTTTTTTGTCGAAGTTAAGCGATTCTTTATAAGGTTTTAATTCGCCCTTGTAGAAAAGAACATACGGCAACAACTGAGGATCGATATTTTTAAGAGCTTTCCGTTTGGCGGTGCCAGTAGCCGCCGCGTTAATTCCTGTGAACATTGGTATAAAATAAACATTTACATCATATGTAAATCCGGCGAGGACGCCTTTTGTCTTTTGAATATATTTTTCGAATACTGGCTGAAACCAGGAATTCAGTTCGTCTTCCGATTTTTTCGAATAGGCCAAGCCCAAGAGTGTATATTTACCTTTAACGTCCTGGGGTATGTTCACCTTTTTGTCCTCCACTGTTTCAACCTCCATGGCAGGAAACATTTTACCAGTAACTTGAGACATCGCGGTTAACGACAAGACTGTTCCAAATATCAACAGGCTTAATCTTTTCATAATCTTATTAAATTTATCTAAGGCTAAGGTACGAAAACGATGCCAGAAAAAATCCCCGGCTAATCTTCCTGATAGAATTGGAAGTTGTAACAGCCGAATGTTGGCTGAGTTGCATTTTATAGCTTTAACCAGCCAACGAAAGAAATGCGAAAGATCATCACCACGAAAACGACGAAATTTTATTGTGGAAGTTGGGAGACTTCAACGAGAGCAACGAGAACAAGAAACTTTTTGGAAAATGAGAATCAATAACGTGTGACAAGAAATAACGCAGCTATTCACCAATCCATTTCATTTTTTCTTCAAGCGGCTTCCTTTTCCCTTTAGTCAAATCACGCTTACGCATCCCCACATGAAAAAAGCCAAGAAGTTTATCATCACTCTCCAGTCCGAAAAAAGCTTTGGCTTTGTCAAAATATGTAATACCACCTGTGCTGAGGTAGCCACCGACACCATAAGCTGTTGCGGTCAAGTACATGTTCTGAACGGCACAAAAAACTGCACCAATCTCCTCAATCTCCGGCACCGATTTTTTAGAATCCCGCTTCATGCCTACTGCTATAATATGCGAAGACATCATGGGCTTAGTGAGTAAATTTTGGTAACGTTCTTCTTTATAGGTGTTATTTGCCTGAGTGACTTCTTTGTAAAGACCTGCCTGATATTGCGCTAATTTTGTCAATCCTGCGCCTGTGAAAACAACAAATCTCCAGGGTTCCGTTAATTTATGTGTAGGCGCCCAGTTAGCATTTTTGAGCATTTGAATGACAATAGAATCGTTAACCCGTTCTCCGCTATACTCTTGTTGAAACACGGATCTACGGCTTTCGATTACCTCATCTAGCAATTCAGGATTAAAGGTCATAGCTTCATTTTTGTTTAAATTTACTATTATCATTTTTTAATCTATGAAGAAGTTCATATTCCTAGCGCTGGTAATTTCCTCCTGTGCGCCCGTATATGTTCCAAATGCCCGAAACTCTCCTATGTTTACAAAAGCAGGTGAATTTCAAGGATCAATACAATTTGGTAACGGAATCGATGCACAAGGCGCCGTTGCAGTGACGAATCACATCGGACTAATGGGAAACTTTTCCTATGCCGATAATCAAAGTCCCGATCCTGATGACATCGACGATTTTCATCGCCATAAATTTTTTGAAGGTGGTATTGGATATTATGAAAATGAAGGCAAGTGGTGCTATGAAGTTTTCGCGGGTTATGGACGAGGAGAGGGATCGAGTTATGACACGTATGACTTCTTTGACTATTCGTCCGATCCTGTGCGGGCGACTGGAAAATTTCAACGCTATTTTATACAGCCAGCCTTTGGCATGAATAAAAAAATCATGCACGTCTCTTTTGTGCCGCGTATCTCCCTCGTTGACTTTGATGAATTTTCCAGTGATGATTCAGTTGCACCATATGTTGCCGCTGATGATCCTAAGGTATTCTTTGAGCCCGCGGTAATTGGCAGGGTGAATCTGATGAATAATCACATGTTCTTTACTTTTCAGGGAGGATTCTCGATTCCTATTTCTAAAGTATATTATGAGTACCGTCCAGTCTACGTTTCGACGGGCATCGGTTTCCGAATTGGCGGCATTAAAAAAGATGTTCCAGCTGACACCAACTAGAACCGCTATTTGGGAAATTGACTGGCATCGATATTAGGA
>DASQTN010000109.1:0-5443 GCA_035641895.1 Chryseolinea sp.
AAAAAAAATATTCCGATATTATAGAGTAGGGTCATGGTGAGCTAAAAGTACAAAGCGTGAAGTGGATTTCAATCTCCTGAAATGTGCCCCATAAAACCGTCGAGCGGCAGTACCATAATGTGAGTCTGCTTATCGTGGCAATTTCATCCAGACACAACTTTAAGAAACACAAAGAAATAATGTTTCTGGGCGTGAAAATAAGCGCTGGCAAGGCCAAGTTGTTTAATCAGGGATTTTGAATACATGCAGGCTTAAAGCAACTCTGTAATATTTTGGCAGAACTTGCGTAAACGGTGATTTTTAAAAGCTCTTATTTTAAACTATTAAATGCCCAGACAATGAACTCGCGTTCCGTAGGTTCTTTCTTAATAAAGAGATTATGCGTGGTACTCCTAATCGGAGCGCCAGGCTGGACATTTGCCCAAAACGAATCTGACCTCATTAACTTCCTGGAAGCGGGAAAAAATGATGCCTCCAAACTCATGGGAGCATACCTGAACCCGATGATAGAAGGCCTGTCTTACAGTTTTAATGGGGGATGGTATCACCCCGCAAAAGCACATAGTTCATTAGGTTTTGATATAGGTATTTCTGCGAATGCGGTCTTCTTATCAAGCTCAAAGTACTATTTTACACCGTCAACTTTAGGCCTTCAAAATACAGCGTTAATTAATCCAACAACCGGAAAAGCACCGACCGTTGTCGGACCCAGTGAACCTAGCACCTACGAATCTGCAATTGATACCAATGGCGATGGGACTCCGGACCTGACATTTACATTTAGTGGACCGGAAGGTTTAGACTTCAAAGAAAATATCAAGGTCAGTGGCGTGCTTGCTCCGACGGTTCAGCTTGGCGTGGGTATAATTAAAAACACTGATCTAAAAATAAGATGGATGCCGGAAGTAGAAACCGGTTCATCAAAGGTCAAACTTCTCGGCTTTGGTATATTGCACGATATCAAACAACATATTCCCGGAATAAAGACTCTGCCTTTTGATTTATCAATGTTAGTGGCGTTCACTAAAATACAAGGATCAACTTCTACCGAAGGAGAATTTAACAAACCTCAAAATGATATGCGCCCACAACTGCTGGACTACAGCATGAATGCGTGGCTTTTTCAGGCTTTAATTTCGAAAAAGATTTCAGTCGTTACGTTCTATGGAGGAATCGGTTATAACACCATCAATACAACTTCCGATTTAAAAGGATCTTATGTTATAGTGGACGATCCGTCTGGAAATAATGATTTCGTTCTTAAAGATCCGGTATCCCTTCAGTTTAAAAACAAAAGTTTAAGATTGACTGGGGGAATCCGTCTGAAACTTGGTCCCATCTATTTGAACGGTGACTATTCGATACAAGAATACAATACGCTGAGCGTTGGACTGGGGGTTGCAGTCCGATAATTTTTTGCTTAAGGAAGGCGGAATTCACGTTCTGCTTTCCTTTGTATTCTGGCCTACAATCCCTTTGATTGAAAGATCTTGAAAAAGAGAAAAGCCTCCTCCTGAGCAAAAGAGGTAGGCTTTTCAATCAAAAGGCAAACTTTATTCAAGGATGCTTCGCCTTATTGATTCAAAAACTCTTTCTTACGTAACCCATTTACCGTACTTTTAGGGTTCAAAAATTGTTAACGTATTGTGGATCAGATCACTACAGACAAAATTAAAGTGCTTTTTGTTTGCCTGGGCAACATTTGCCGCTCGCCCCTGGCAGAAGGCATTTTTAAGCACAAATTGAAGAAAAAGGGTCTGGAACGCTTTTTTGAGGTGGATTCATGCGGAACTTCAAATTATCATATTGGCGATTCGCCCGATGCAAGAACGATAGCAAATGCCCGGAAAAATGGCGTTATGATCGAACATTGTGGTCGTCAGTTCACACCAAACGACCTTGATGATTTTGACTATATCCTGGCAATGGACCACAGTAACTACCGGAATATTTTAAAACTTTTGAAGGATCAATCGCACACTGAAAAGGTAATATTGATGCGTGAATTCGATTCCGTTGGTAAAGGGGAAGAGGTACCTGATCCGTATTATGGCGGAGAAAAAAATTTTCAAGAGGTGTTTGAAATTCTCGATCGTTCAACGGAGAATTTTATCAACCACCTGCAACAAACTATTTTGCAGCGCTCTTAGCTTGCAGCGCTTGGTGGATTAATATTTTAATCCTATCGGAAACTGGAATTTTGGCTGCCTCATCAATGGCGCGAGGCGACATTTTTTTTAACGTCTTTTGCAGAATATCTATCACTTTTTGTGGTTCGTGTTTTGACGCAAACTCTTCAAGATAGTGTTCAATAAACACCAGGCAAATTACGTCTTCCAGTACTTTCGTGTCGGGATTTGTGAACAGCTCTTTCTTCAGGAGTAGAAATTTTACCTTTTCAATAGTTTCCTCGTCGTACCTGCAGCTTTGGAGGATTTGTTCCGCCAGTTTTGCATGATGCGTTTTTAATACATTTCTCCACTGTAAATATCCCTTTTTGTCCATCGGATATGATTCCCGTGGTATCTCCCAACGGCCGATATGCTGGCAATGTGCAGCCAGTCTCAAATATTCTGGTGCAGCCGGATAAAAATCGCTTAGTCGCGCACTCATCCGTTGCCCATAAAGTACTTCCTTCGAAACCAATTTGCCTTCAAATTCTTCCAGATGCGGATCATTGAGATTGTATGCATCAAATGTGGTTAATGCTTTTTCAAACTGGTCGCTTATGATCATGAGAAAGAATTAATAATTTCTGGAATAAAGCTAGTCAATCTTCTGTAATCGCTCGACTTTGACTGTATCTAATAGACCTGCAAGGTCGCTTTCATTCACAACTTTGCCAATAATAATGACAGCGGGTGAACTGATTCCGCATTCTACAGCACGCACGACAATATCTCCTGCGGTGGCGATGACAACTTTTTGGTGCGGTGTCGTTGCTTGCTGGATAAGAGCCATCGGCTCAGATTGACAACGGGCTGCTTTAAAAATCCCTGCGATTTTTTCTAAGTGGGTCATCCCCATCAATATCACAACGGTAGCCTTGGATTGTGCCGCAAGCGAAATATCATTTGACATTTCTCCGGATGACAATGTTCCGGTTATTACCCAAAAACTTTCGTTGATTCCTCTTTTCGTCAACGGAATTCCTGCGGCAGCGGGCGCTGCCAAAACGCTGGAGATTCCTGAAATCGTCTCCACAGAAATTCCTCTTCTTTTTACATACTCCATTTCTTCATGCCCTCGACCGAAAACATTTGGATCGCCCCCCTTTAATCTAACGACACATTTATATCGTATCGAATAAAATACGATGAGTTGGTTGATTTCCTCTTGGGCAAATTCCTTATGACCCTTTCTTTTTCCGACATAGATTTTCTTACAATTCGTCGGAGCAAAGTCCAATAGCTGCTGCGAAACCAGTGCGTCATATAGAATTACATCGGATTTCTGAATAGTCTTTAGCCCTTTCACGCTAATTAATTCAGGGTCTCCTGGACCTGCCCCCACTATCCAGACTTTATGCAAAACGCTACTCATAAGTATCATGATTAAAAAATTTACGTAATTATACGTATATTAATGATTGTATTCTTGAGTAAAATACGTATTATTACTTAATATTTGTCCAATACTTACTTAAATCGTTTGCAATGAGTCGTGTTATAGTAGTAGGAAATGGAATGGTCGGCTACAAATTTTGCGAGAAGCTCCGAAGCCGCTCAAAAGAGCATGAAATTATTGTATATGGTGAGGAGCCCCGTCCAGCCTACGACCGTGTTCATTTAAGCAGTTATTTTTCCGGCTCAACCGCGGATGATCTTTTAATGGCGCCGGCCTCCTGGTATGTGGAAAACAATGTGGAATTGTTTACAAGTGAGTTAGTCACGGAATTACATCGCGAAAACAAAACCATAAAAACTCACACGGGCAAAGTTGACCATTATGATTATCTCGTATTGGCTACCGGATCAAGCGCATTTGTCCCAACCGTTGAAGGTGTTGAGAGACACGGTGTATTTGTCTACCGCACCATCGAAGACCTTAACCAAATTATCGATTATGGAACAAAGGTGAAAAAGGCTGGTGTGTTAGGCGGAGGGTTGTTGGGATTGGAAGCAGCGAAAGCTCTCCTTGATCTTGGGTTGGAAACACATGTTGTGGAATTCGCCTCGCGATTAATGCCACGGCAAATTGACGAAGTTGGCTCTGCTGTTCTTGCTCATAAACTCAATCAGCTTGGTATTACGATACATACTAATAAAAACACTAAAAAGATTGCGGGCAATGGAAAGTTAGAAGGTTTGGAATTTGCTGACGGAAGTTCGTTGTCTCTTGAAATGTTGGTAATCTCGGCGGGCATTAGGCCGCGCGATGAGCTTGCTAAAGTGAACGGCATAGAAGTACATCCCCGGGGCGGCGTTATCGTCGATAACCTGCTCCGCACGAATGATTATTCCATTTTTGCAATTGGAGAAGTAGCCGTCCATAATAATATGATTTACGGATTGGTGGCGCCAGGATATGAAATGGCAGATATTGTCTCAAAGCAAATCGTCGGAGAAGCTTCAAAGCAATTCACCGGTTTCGACATGTCGACTAAGTTAAAGCTTATAGGCGTAGATGTTGCAAGCTTTGGAGATCCCTTTGGTGAAGCTGCTGGCAGTGTTCCCATTGCCTTTCAGGATAAGCGTAACGGTGTCTATAAGCGCATAAACATTTCTGACGACGGAAAATACTTATTGGGAGGTATACTGATCGGCGATGCCAGCCAGTATAATATATTCCATCAAATGGTCGTCAACAAAATGCTTTTACCAGCTCAGCCTGAATCTTTGATTATCGGCACACCTGGCAAAAGTGAACAAGAAGGTGCCGGTGTAAAAAGCCTCCCTGACACTGCCCAGATTTGTTCGTGTGAAAACGTTTCAAAGGGCGACTTGGTTTGTCAGGTTACTGAGCACGGCGCAACGACCGTAGACGATCTTAAGAAGAAAACAAAAGCCTGTACAGGTTGTGGCGGATGTACGCCGATGGTCAACGATATATTAAAAATTACCCTGGAATCATTAGGTCATAAAGTCAAGAAAACCCTTTGCGAACATTTTGATTATTCGCGCCAGGAGCTTTACGATATCATTAAAGTGAAGGAAGTCAGAACTTACGACATTTTACTAAACACAGTTGGACAAGGTGATGGCTGCGAAATTTGTAAACCCGCAGTAGCTTCGCTGTTGGCAAGCATTTGGAATGAACTCATTGCTGAGCAAGACACGATTCAGGATACCAATGATCGTTACCTGGCAAATATCCAACGGGGTGGAACTTACTCCGTTGTGCCACGCATTGCAGGCGGAGAAATTACGCCAACGAAATTGATGGCTATTGGAAGAATTGCGCAGAAGTACGGCCTGTATACCAAAATCACGGGCGGGCAACG
>DASQTN010000110.1:0-4001 GCA_035641895.1 Chryseolinea sp.
ATGACTTTTCCTTTACCCTAAAATTGATTAAGTTGCCTCTGCCAAAACGCCGCCTGCATTGGAAATACTGGAAACCTTACGGGACGAGATTGCCGGCTTCTTTTCGATAAACGGCCTCGTCGAAATTATTCGCTCCGG
Organism: Chryseolinea sp.; assembly: GCA_035641895.1. GTDB lineage: Bacteria > Bacteroidota > Bacteroidia > Cytophagales > Cyclobacteriaceae > Chryseolinea. The sequence continues at coordinate 139 of DASQTN010000110.1, forward strand.
CGACTACAGTTCACTGCGCAGCTGGAAAGGAATTCAAACTGTTCTTTCGCCGCTCATTCCATTCATCGTTATCATAGAGATCCTGCTGGGATTTGCTCATAAGAATTTCAATAGAGCCGAGTACAAGATCCCGTTCTTCATTTACGTGTTCAATCGCATTATCGGGAAGTTCATTTCACTTGGCGTCGTCGCGTATTGTGTCGGATTGTTCTCACCATACGCACTGCTACCTGTTTCCCTCACTTGGTACTGGTTCGTCTATGGTTACATTGTATGGGAGTTTGCTCATTTTATCTATCACTATCTCGCGCATAAGGTGAGGCTATTCTGGTGCCTGCATTCATCCCACCACGCTCCGGAACAAATGAATCTATCCGTTACGTATGCTCATTTTTTCCTGGAGGGTCCTTATGCAGATTTTATCCGGACGACTATTTGCATCCTCGCTGGCGTTCCTCCGATCATGCTGTTCGCCATCATGTTCATCGACGGTACGTGGGGTGGATTTATTCATGTTGGTGAGAACTTCATGAAGAATGCGCGTTTCGGCTTCCTTGGTAAATTCATCCTCACACCTTCGCATCACCGCGTTCACCACGCACGCAACCCTTTGTATATGGACACAAACTTTTGCAATCTGCTCAATGTGTGGGACCGCGTCTTCAAGACCTATCAACCCGAACAGGATGACATTAGGATACAATATGGTATCACACGGAACATCAACGCGGGAAATTTCTTCGATGTATACTTTGGCGAATTCTACTACCTGGTAAAAGACGTTGTGAGGGCACCCGGAATAAAGAACAAATTTCTATATCTGATTATGCCGCCTGGATGGGATCACACCGGCAATCATAAATTTGCGAAAGACATCCGACAACAGTATATAAAGGAGCATGGGGAAAAGGCGGTAATTGATTCACTGCCCAACGGCGATCAACGCAAAAACGAAGAGGTACCTGCGGCTCCTTAGGGGTCCTATTTGATCGTACCGGCGGACGTTACGGCCGCTTCGATTGTATATGAATGGGCTATATAAAATTGTTCCATAAATCCATTCAGTTTCAAATTGAGGCATCACTGTTCACGATCGCCATTCGCAACAAAAATTCACTTTTTCCGCCTAAAAATCTTCGAAAAAAGTAAATAGGATACCAATTGTAAATTCTATTCTAGACTTGATCGAAGGAGATTAATAGCATTGCGTAAATTTTACCTATGTCTAGAAAATCCATTAAATATTTTCTGGTTTTAACGTTCGTCTGCGTCCAACTGTCTGTCCATGCGCAGGCGCCAGAAAAACATATTCATTCAAGGGAGCAACTATGGCTCGGGTACTTTAATCAAACGAGGTTCAGCAATAAATGGGGGATGTGGATTGATGTGCATTACCGGATGACGGACAACTTCGTTGACCGACCATTTCAATTTCTGTTCAGGCCCGCTGTCACCTATTTCATTAAGGACAATCTGCGGCTTAATGTCGGCTATGTGCTGGCTGAACACTTTCCGGGAAAAGGATTAAGTACCACACGGGAAGAACATCGCGCATGGCAGCAAATCTGGTGGAACCAAAAATATACAGGATTAACTACTCTTCAATGGCTTCGTCTTGAACAACGGTTCAACGAGAAAGTTGTCGATGACAAAAAACTTGATGGATACAACTACACGTTCAGAGTAAGATACAATTTTGCATTCTTCATCCCGCTGAAGGGAAAAGAAATGGTTCCTAAAACACCGTTTGCAGCAGTGATGAATGAGGTGTTCCTTAATTTCGGTGATAACGTGGTGTACAACACTTTTGATCAAAACAGATTCTTTGCAGGTTTTGGATATCAGTTTACGTCTCACCTGAATGCTCAATTGGGTTATATGAATATATATCAGCAGGAAGCTTCCGGAAACAACTACTTCTCCACGCATGTGATTCGCTTTTTCGTATTTCATTCACTCGACTTGAGAAGCAAAGATTAAATTGAGTTTCCATGAAATGGATGAAAAATCTTCAAATATCTTAATCAGGAGTCTGTACGCTCGGCAAGAAATGTCTGAAGAATGGCGGTTTATTCAACTGTATCCCGATCTAGGGGAATGGTAACATTCGTACGACGTGCGCTGCATCAGTTAACATTTTAAAAATCGGCAATTGGCGCGAATAGAGATGCCATTAGGGCAGACCTCGCGAACTATACAAATGTTGCTCCGATCATTTTTGGTAAGCGCGGTGGTGCGGTGAGCTCTCAATCAATAATTCTGCATTTTACATTGGAAATTTTTTTTAACTGCAAAATGTAGAACTCTAAATGTAAAATGTAAAAGTTAATCCTTCGATGGATAGTTGGCCTGCGCCGTAACTATACTCTTAGCAAAAATAGCGATGAGCTCCTTTGATTCCTTTAGTAGTGAACTATCTGTAATATATGACTTTCGATTTAGCAACGTCAGGCAGATGCTCGTTTCTCTTAACTCTTTCAAAATGATTTTTAATTTGTGTGTAAAGTCCCTCCTCGATTCGGCTGCCTGAGCCTCACCATAGTTTAATACAGGTGATGAACCCGATCGTAGTAATTGCCCACCAAGATAATTGGCAACTTTACTTTCAGGAAGTGACTCAACCACATTGATAATTTTGATCGTGAATTCAATTAACCTGTTTTCCAAATCGAATTTTCTTGGATTATCCATCTGGGAAGGTAAATCTTTCAGGCACTTGTTCCTCAGAAAATCGTGCGGGTTTTCCAGATGACTTTTCAAGTTTTACATTTTACATTGGAAATTTTAATAACCGCAAAATGTAGAACTCTAAATGTAAAATATAAAAGTTCTCCTCGGATAGTTTTACATTTTACCTTCGAAATTTTACATTGGAAATTCAAACCGCAAAATGTAAAATATCCAATGTAAAATGTAAAGGTTGGTCACAGCTTTGGGTTTGGTAATTTTATCGGCTTCTCAAAGTTGTTTGCACCTTTGACATTTACTGCACGTCGATATACCTTATCATGGCAGGTGATATACAGCATATTAAATTCCGGCCCACCGAAAACGAGATTTGAAACCTGTCCCTTTGTTTTCGGCACCGGGATGATGGCTTCAACCCGGCCAAGGGGATCCATAACCTGAAGTCCGGAGAGACTTGTAACATAGATTCTGCCATCACGATCACACTTGATGCCATCACTCCATGCGTTCTCGTCCACATCCCGTACGTGTAGCCATCCGTATCTTTGCTTGTGCGACAACGTTCCATCTGGTTGGATCTGGTAAACCCATACCCAATGCGTTGCTGACTCTGTAACATAAAGCTGCGTCTGGTCCGGCGACAGGCAAACACCGTTCGCGAACTTCAATCCTTCATCAACGATGTTCTTGGTGCCATCAGGCCTGATGAGATGTAACTTACTCGGCCGCTCTCTCCCATCCGGCGATGTCACATAGATGTTTCCGTTGAAAGCAATGGTCACATCATTGCCGGGCATGTCGTCAGCAACGACATCGTACTTCGCCGGTGTCTTGTAACGATGCAATTGTTTAGTGGGCGGCTCCGACCATCCGCCAGTGATCGTCAGCATATCTCCCGATGTCGAGAATGTTGTACCACTTGCCTTTTTTGAATCAGCAATATACACTTCCGCTTTTCCGTCTGGCGTTACCTTATATGTTTTCGAAGTAGGAATATCTTGAAAAAAAACTTCACCTTTTGCGTTGACTGCGATGCCCTCAGTAAATCCATAATTCTCGCCTACCAGCTCCCAGCCTTTGTCATCAACGAGTATATCAGTCAAATACTGATTTTTGGTTTTACCTGCTTTGACCGGAGCAGGATAATCTCTCCAAAGCCAACGCATCGCCTCTGG
>DASQTN010000111.1:0-5647 GCA_035641895.1 Chryseolinea sp.
TTGATGTGCTTCAGGCGTTACGTTGACCATGTAAACAATCTCCGCGTCCTATACTGTCATTATTTTCTAATTAAAGCTCCAAATTTTTGTTCTAATGCTGCCATCAGTCGCTCCATAGTTTTATCAATCTCTTCATCCGTCAGGGTCTTGGTTTCATTTAACAATGTAAAACCCAAGGCATAAGCTTTTTTCCCTTTTGGAATTTTCTCTCCCTCATAAACATCAAAAGCTATGATGTTCTTTATCAGCTTCTTCTCTTCCTCCATGATCAGGTTGTGAATTTCCTCGAAACTGATTTGCTTGTCTAACACGAGTGACAAGTCACGCCTTACCTCCGGGAACTTAGTAACTTCCTGAATTACTAACTTAGGGTTTGCATTCTGGAAAAGCAAGGATGTATTCAGCTCCGCGTAAAATAAATCTTGCTTAACGCCAAAATCTTTCAGTAAGCCTTGTTTTACTTTTCCAAGCTTACCAATTTCCTTCGTTCCCCGAAGTAATTTTATCCCATATTCAAAAAGTTGATCATTTACTTTCTCTTGTTTTATATCAACTGCTCCTGATTTAACCATAATGTGATGAACATGTTGTGCTATTTCATAGTAGCTCGTTGCTCTGGAAGGGAATTGCCAGTTCTCCGTTTGAATATTTCCCGTAATGAATAAAGCCAAACGTTCCTCTTCAATGTACCGGCCTGTTTCTTTATAATATATTTTTCCGAATTCGAAAAGCTTTAGATCCTTTTGTTTACGGTTTATATTATAGGCGCACACTTCAAGTCCGGTGAACAGCATGGTTTGCCGTAGGATGCCTTGTTCTTCACTTAATTTGTTTAGTATTTCAACCGGACTTCCGGCGAAATTTAGATTTTGTTTTTGTTGATAAGCGTAGTTAGTTAACGAGTTCGTCCAGATTTCATAAAAGCCATTGGAAACCAAAAGCTCTCCAATGATTTTTTTGTATTTGTTCAAATCCTTCACAGGAAAAGAAGCTAAGTAATCTGCAGAGGCAGTCTCAGCGAGTTCAATATTATTAAATCCATAGATTCGAAGGATCTCTTCCGCGATGTCCGCCTCCTGGGAGACGTCTACACGATATGGCGGAACGGAAACTGTAAATTTGTTTTCATCCTTATCGATGATTTGAATATCAAGGCGTTCCAAAATGGAAATCATTTCCTCTCTCGGGATATTCTTTCCGATCAGTCGGTCAATGTTTTTGTACTTTACTGTAAAAACCCTATTCTCAATTTTCGATGGATAGACATCAATGATATCGGACGAGATTTCACCTCCTGCTATCTCCTGAATTAAAAGCGCTGCCCGCTTTAACGCATAGACAGTGTTGTTCGGATCTGTTCCACGCTCAAAACGAAAAGAAGCATCGGTTTTTAATTGGTGATGCATCGAGGTTCTTCGAATATATTCGGGAGAGAAATAAGCACTTTCAAGGAAAATATTCTGGCTATGTTCAGTAATGCCCGATTTAGCACCTCCAAAAACTCCGGCAATACACATTCCTTCTTTTGTATTGCAGATCATCAAATCGGTTGCCTTAAGACTTCGCTCTTTATTGTCTAGCGTGACAAACGTTGTGCCTTCAGCAAGAGTCTTGACAATTATTTTATTTCCAATAATTTGATTGGCATCAAATGCGTGCAAAGGTTGTCCCAATTCATGGCAGACGAAATTAGTAATGTCAACAATATTATTGATAGGTGTTTGCCCGATCGTCAGAAGTCTGTTCTTCAACCAGTCCGGTGAATCCGTAACCTTCACCCCTGATATTGTCAAACCAGAATATCTTGGGCACGCTTCCAAATTTTCAACTTCAACACTGACAGAAAGATTTTTATTTTGAATCTTAAACTGATCAACGGATGGCAATTTCAACGACCCTTTTTTTGAAGCTCTGATATCGCGAGCAACTCCGATGTGCGAAGCTGCATCTGCGCGATTCGGTGTCAAGCCGATTTCAAAAACATAGTCGGATTCAATATTGTAATAACGCGCTGCCGGGGTTCCAGTCGGAAGCTCGGTAGAGAGAACGATGATTCCATCATGATTTTCCCCTAAACCGATTTCATCTTCGGCACAGATCATCCCTTCCGATTGCTCACCCCTGATTTTTGTAGACTTAATGGTAAATGAATCGCCCTTCGATGTGTAAAGCGTCGTTCCAGGAACGGCAACAATTACCTTTTGACCTGTTGCTACGTTTGGAGCTCCACATACAATTGGTAAGACTCGGTTATTGCCGACATCTACTGTCGTAAGGGAAAGTTTGTCGGCATTAGGATGTTTGGTGCAACTGAGTACTTCGCCAATCACTAGCCCCTGAAGCCCACCTTTGACGGTTTCATGCAATTCGACACTTTCAACTTCAAGTCCGGTGGAAGTTAACACATGGCCAATTTCTTCCGGAGATTCCGAAATGTCGATATAATCTTTAAGCCAGTTGTACGAAATCGTCATGAACGAATTTTATGTCCTGCAAAAATAAAGTTTCGCAAGGAAGTAAAAATACTTTACAGAAAGAATTCGAAATGGTTAAAACCGGGGACTTGACAGATTTTTTCCCAAAACGAAAAAAGACAAGTTTAGGTATTTGGTGGACGACCAGGAATTGCTATGTCTGCGAGCAAAATTTTCTTACTTCTATGTGGTAGCATCCAGAACTTCCCGATTCCGGCGATTTCTTCTTTTACTACTTGGCGGAATTTTTAGCGCAGAGGGCACAGAGGAATGCGCGCCGAGGAAATGCAAGAGAGAAATGCAATTTTACGCGGACGCGCCTATCCTTTTTAACTTGGTATTCCCGGCACTAAAAAATAAATTACTGATAGGTTTTTTCTCCTGCCTTGATAGGAATTTTCAGCAAATTTTCAGAAGGTGGTAGCGGACAAGAATAAGTTGATACATAAGCACAGTACGGGTTATAGGCTTTGTTGAAGTCCAACGTGATGGTGCTGCTGCCCGGCAATTTTTCCAAGTCGAGGTAACGTCCCGCGCCATACGTTTCAACCGCGCTGGTTTCATCACCGAATGCAAAAAAAAGCTTTCCTCTTAACGGACCTGAGTCCATTACTTCCAAAATTACCATTTTGTGATGGAAGCCATCAAGATCAAATTCAGCAAAAGCATACTGCACGTATCGTTGTTCTTCACCGGTGTTCGTCGTGAGCGTTACAACATCTTTACTTTGGATAGGAGTCAGATCAGCGATGATTTTATATTTGGGATCAGGTGGATAGTAAAGCAATCCATGGTAACCTTCAGGATTACTGGCGAAGGGTGACTGTTTCGAAGTTTTCATGAAACGATCTTTTTCCTCGCGCTCTTTATTTATTTCCTCAATGTAAGTTGACTGGTCATTGCCACCCATGAAGGAATAGAGAACACTAACGATCACAACAACAATGGTGACGAGTAAAATTATGTTTTTTGTTTTCATGGTTAACAATCCTTTCGTGATGGTCGTATGTATTCGCTGTATTTCATACCATGATAAAACCCGTAGCTCAATTCAAAGGAATTGCCGGTGTGCCCAGAAACTTCTTCCTATTTGCTTCTTCCCAGGCATTGATCGTATCGCGACGGATGTTAAACAAATCAAAAAACAAAGGAATGCCATTATCCGCAAGCTCACCCGGTGCGTTGGCCAAAATACAAACGGCAATCTTATCTTTTGGGTTTAATGCAACCTCGCTCCTATAACCATTGACGTACCCGCCATGGTAAATCAAGGTATCATTAGGATAATAAAGTATCCTCCATCCTAATCCGTAAAATGAATCGCTTAGGCGGTGCATTCTTCCATAGTTCCTGTTTTTAGAACGAGCTTTTACTTCGGGTGTGTACAATTGACTTAAGGTCGCTTTGCTAATGACATCTTCACGATTTCCCAATAAAGCAATCATCCACTGCGCCATGTCGGAAATGCTTGCGTTAATACCTCCGGCTGGGGCAACATTGTAGTATGTGTCAGTGATTTTAGCCGACTTCCATTGCCGGCTCCGTCGCAGATGGGGACTGGATACATTTGGATTTTGCATGATGCTAGCATAATCGATGGAAGCCGTTTTCATTTTCAATGGACCAAAAACTTTTTCCTGCATCAAGCTTTCATAACTTTTTCCGGTGGCCTTTTGCATTACAGGCGCTATAACACTGTATGCAACATTTTGGTAGCTGTATGATTCACCAACCTTAGAAACGAGATTAATATTTTTTAACCACGAAAGCATGGTATCTAATGGAATGCCTTCTTCAACCATGTTAGTATAGGCGTGATATGGCAGCCCGGTGGTGTGGGATAACACATTTCGAATGCGCAGCTGCTGAGTTTCTTCAGGCGATTTCAAAGTAAAATTGGGAACATAATCGATAACGCGATCATCCCACGAAAAGACGGTGTCTTGCACCAGGATCCCCGTTAAGCAAGCAGCAAAACATTTTGACACGGATGCAATCCTAAAAACCGTGTTGACATCAATAGAGTCGGAACCACCTGCTTTTTTTATTCCATAAGGTTTTAAAAAAACGATCGTTGAATCGTGGACAACGGCAATTGCGGCTCCTGGAGTATTCGCTTCCTGTGCCAATGCAACAATCTCCTTATCATAATCATTTAACAATTGTTGAAGCAGCGGATTGACTTCCCTGGGGCGATTTGAGACTGGGTTCTTCTTAACGAGCGGTGCGGCAGGTTTTTTCAATAGTACCTGAGCCAACAAAATCGGTAAAGCGATCAATAGTAATCCTGAAATAATATATCGCGTCCGTCGTGTTCTTTTCATAATACGTAGTCAATTACTATGTGTGTGAATGTGTTGTGTGTGTCGACGTGATAACGGATAACAATTAACGGGTAAGGTAGTCACATCAGACCTTCGTCAGCAAAACTAAAATATTTTTGTCCTGCAACGATAATGTGATCCAACACCTGGATGTCTAGCAATTTCCCAGCTTCCTTTAATTTTTTGGTTAGGTCCAGGTCTGCCTGACTGGCGGTTAAGTTTCCTGATGGATGATTATGGGCGAGAATGATCCCACTGGATAATTCATCCAACGCGAATTTAAAAATGATTTTAGGATCAGCAACTGTACCGGCAACTCCACCCTGACTGATTTGTATCTTTTTTATCAAACGGTTAGCACGATTGAGTAGTAAAATCCAAAATTCTTCATGACTAATATCAAGCAATTCAGCTTTGATAAGGTCGTAAACATCTTTTGAACCGGAAATCTTGGGCCTTTCATGGCCCTCCAATTCTTTTCGTCGTCGACCAAGTTCCAGCGCAGCAACGATGGTTATGGCTTTTACTTGACCAATACCAGGTATTTTTATCAAATCTCTAACGGTTAATCTTGCCAATTCGTGTAGGTTGTTTCCGGTAGGTTGCAAAACTTTCTTGGCAAGTTCTACTGCACTTATGGAACGGGTTCCGGAGCCTAACAAAATAGCAATCAGTTCGGCGTCAGAAAGCGCGGATTTACCTTTTAAAATAAGTTTTTCGCGGGGTCGATCTTCCGGTGACCAACTTTTAATGGTGAGGCTTTTTTCAGAGTTCATAAATAATAGCTAACGATTGGATAAAAATAGGCGCCGGCGAGTCAAAATACTAGGTGCTGAAAAAAAATAAACC
>DASQTN010000112.1:0-4764 GCA_035641895.1 Chryseolinea sp.
CCCTAAGTCAATAGCGCTTAATGGCTTTGTTTCAATGATTACGGAGGGAGATTTATCTGGGTGCGTGAACTTTAGGGCATTGCTTAGAAGATTGTGAAATACCTGTCTCAGCTGCCCCTTGTTGCCTTCCAAAACTGGAAGATCACCAACCCGGACAGTGGCGTTCTTCTCGCTTATCTTAAGATCGAAGTCTTCAACTATCTCATCCACCAGCGCTTTAAGGTCTAACGTTTCAGTATATTGTTCCTTCGCCGATAATTTAGAGTATGTTAAAATATCAACGATAAGTACTTTCATCCGCTGAGCGCTTTTAAAGATCTTATCAACATACGTTTTCGAGGAATCAGAGAGTTCGGTAAAGGCCCTGTCCTTTAATAATTTTGAGAACACCTGTATTTTACGAAGAGGCTCCTGCAGATCGTGAGAGGCTATTGATGCGAATTGCTGTAAGTCATGATTACTGCTGATAAGAGCATCATTTAAAGCCTTCAACAACTCATTTTTTTGTTTCAATTCACGCTCATTTTTTTTCTGCCGGGTAAGATCAGTTATGATAACGCTCAAGACAATCTCATGATCAAGTTGCAGCACGTTCAGCGAAACCTGCACAGGGACGTTAGTATTGGTCGCCGACAGGATTGTGATTTCGCCTTTCGAATTCTCCTGCCATCCGCGGTTGAAAATCGTCTTGAAATATTCCCGCTCTTCTAAATTTATGAATTCCACCAGCGGCCTTCCGATCACGGCTGATAATGGAACCCCGGTCATTTTTGAAAAGTTGGAATTACTATAAACAATAAGCCCCTCAGTATTAAGTGTGAGAGCACCTTCATTCATCTGCTCCACAAAAACGCGATAAGCAAGGTCGGCAGACTTTAATGTGTACAGGGTATGACCGTCATGACCATTTACAACAAGCGCATCGATCTGACCCGTACGGATCGCTTCAATTGTATCCTGTGCTTCGTCCAGCTGAGATTGCAACAGGTCAATCTTAGCGATCAGCTGATCAGTTGATTTCTTATTTTTCATCCTCACTTGAGGTTATTCCCAGTCCTTTAAGAACCTTCTCGGTATTTGACATGTCACCAATTAACCGCCGTTCGGGTAATGGCTTTTTTACAATGAGCAACGGAAGGGCAATAATCTGCTCCTGCTTGGCGACCGACGTTTCTTGCCGGACATCTATGATGTTTAAAGTATATCTGCCTTGAAGGTATGTTTCAAGAATTTTTTGAAGATTGGTGATCGCACGTGTAGAATTGGTTGTTGCTCCGGAGATAAACAACTTTAATATATATCCAATTTCGCCTTTCCTTTGCTTTCGCATAATTCTTGAATTGAATCTTTAACGTTTAACCGGTCGTATATCCAATCCCACAAGGACTTTTTCTTCGTCTGAAAGATCACCAATAATTTTCCGCACGGGTTCCGGGACTTTTTTCACCAGCGTGGGAACGGCCAGGATCTGGTCACCCTCAGCAAGCTGTGGGTTCTTTAACAGATCAATAACATCAATCTCATATTGATCTTTTAAATGTTCCTCGCAGTAGCGTTTCAAATTTCTGAGCGCTGTAATTGACTTCGGGGTATTACCTGCGATGTAAAGTCTTAGTTCATACTTCTTACTTTTTTTTGCCATTAGCTTTCCCCGGTTTCAGTTTCGCTTCATTTACATATCGCTTCTTGGCCAACTCCTCTCTGTTCTTTTGCAATATTTTTTTTCGAAGTTGTTCTTCCTGGTCCGTCCTGCCTAATTCGTCTTTCACGGATTCAAATTCTTCCTTCAAGCTTGCAATCTTCGCTTCAAGAACGGTCTTCTTACGGTTTATTTCCCGATCCGTTCGGGTTACAGCGTACAATCTTAGCTCATTGCCAGTCAGCTCTTCAAGCTTCTGAGCTTCTCTTGCTGAACCAATAAGTATCCCTTCAGGTCCCAGGTATACATCCACCAATTTAAGCCCGTCATTTGTTATCATAAATTCTCTGACCTGGTTGGAATGCTTCATGCCCCTTGACTTCATAATATACAACGCTCTGTTTCGCTCACCGTTTGACTCCATATCTCGCACGGTTATCCATGTGTCCACTAAAGAGGAAACACCTTCATCCGATTGATCAGCAGAGTTAACATTCATGTTCAGTGCGGTGAACATCACGGACACCTGGTTTTTTTGTAAAAAATCAATAAGCCTGACTAGCATGGCTTTTACTTCACGCATTGATCCGATAGTGACGAGATTTGTTATCGGATCGATCACGATAATTTGTGGCTTAAACGCTTCAATTTTCTTGTGAATCTCCACCAGATGCATTTCAAGTCCATGAATTGTCGGGCGCGATGAGTGGAACTTCAATAGTCCACTATCCACGTGCCTTTGCAAATCCATACCAATAGATTTCATGTTTCTAACAATCTGTTGAGGAGATTCTTCAAAGGCGAAAAAGAGAGCCTTCTCTTTTCTCAAACAAGCCGCGTTTACGAACGATGCCGCTATACTGGTTTTCCCCGTGCCCGCAGTACCCGTGATGAGGATACTTGATCCACGGAAAAAACCCCCACCTTCATCCAACATTTGATCGAGTGTCGGAATGCCCGAAGGTACTTTGTCGGTCGATACATCGTACTTCAAATCAAGCGACGTAATTGGCAAAACTGAAATCCCCTCCTTGTCAATGAGGAACGGATATTCATTCGTGCCATGCACCGAACCCCTGTATTTCACAACGCGCAGCAGTCTTGTTGAAACCTGATTCTCAATCCTGTGTTCGAGAAGGATAACGCAATCAGAAACGTATTCTTCCAATCCCTGGCGGGTTAAAGTTTTTTCACCGCGCTCTCCGGTAATAATTGCGGTCACTTCCTTTTCCTTCAACCATTGAAATAAGCGTCGTATCTCTGATCGAATGATTCCTTCGTTGGAGAGTCCAGAAAAGAGATTTTCAATAGTATCTAAAACAATTCGTTTTGCTTTTATGCTATCAATGGCATGACCAAGCCTGATAAACAATCCCGACAAATCATATTCCCCTGTTTCCTGAATCTCGGCTTTATCAACATGCACGTAGTCTATTCTGAGTTTTCCATTTTTCTGAAGCTTGCTTAGATCGAAGCCCAAAGAAGCAACATTGGCGGCAAGTTCTTCACCTTTTTCCTCAAATGTGACAATTACACCAGGCTCATCATATTGCGTCGCACCGTTCACAATGAACTCAATTCCTAACAATGTTTTACCAGAGCCAGGGCCCCCACAGACCAGCGTTGGCCTGCCTCGGGGAAGCCCTCCCATCGTGACTTCGTCAAGTCCTGTAATACCTGTCTGAGATTTTTGGATTTGTTTGTCATGAACAGATGTCTTCTTTTGTTTTGAGTTTTTTGCCATACTCTATCAGCGATAAGATTATTTTACCAGTGATAGCTTCCAGACATTTGCACCAGCAAGCATCAAAAGTAGTATCAACTGGATTCCGAAAAGGTAATAAAAAAAGTGCTATGGAATGTATGCTACGGATATTTTTTGACTGGCATAATTTTTTAATAAGATTAACATTTCAAATCAAACAAATGTTACCCTAATAACAAATTTTACCAACCCGCTTCCGCGTACAGGAGGCATGGAGGAGACATCGCAAGCCGCTTTGCATTCTCATACATATTGCGCCCACATCACGTAGGTATTCAACGTATTGACTATCTGTTCGCGGCACACGTTAAGGAAGTAGGCCGGTTGCTTAGGTGGAATCATATCCTTCCCTCAATTGAGTTGTTCAAGCAGAGACATAGCTTTTTCTTCATTCACGTTAAAGTGCCATTCGTTCGTAGGCATCACGACTAGAACCGGCCCCTTCTTGCAGTTATCAGTGCAGCCAGTCTTGATGACCTGAACTCTCCGTTTCAAATTTTTTTCTTTAACCGATCGTTTCATTTGCTTGTACAGATGTTTGCCACCACGTTTCTTACATTTACTTCCACAACAAGCGTAGAGAATACACACGGGCGTATGAAATAAATCTTTCGACATACATCGAAGTTAACTGTTTAATTTAAAAGGGTTCGCAGCCGAATAATTTATCAGCAACAATTTTAAGAATCCTGGTAATCGCCGCTCAGCAGGAGAAATATGAAACAAAATCCAACTGGCTAGTTTACTTCACCCTATGCGAAGTATTCGTAGCATTCCATTCCCAGGTGACACCGTTGTCAGGAGAAAACGCCTGACTCCAAACCGGATTCTCCGTATCCGTTTTATCCCAAAGAAAAAGCACGATCACATCGATGCCTTTATACTTATCCTTGCAATAAAACTTGCCAATATTTCCCTCGAATGATCCCACCACCGGAGGATCAAGGACACCGACATTGCTATCAGCCCAATAGATACTCCATAGTCTGGTCTTGGGGTTGAAAAGGCGAAGGGCTACACCCTCGAAAGGCTTGCCATCAACAATCGTTCTGTAGATGTCCATATTGCCGATGCCATTGAGTAATTTTTTCATCTCCACTGTCGACTCAAATGAAATCCACTCCGTGCTTTTGGTCAGCCGTGACTTTAGTTTCCTATCACTCAATTTCCATTTTCCAACAAGATAGTCGAAGTCATTAGCCGATGAGGTTGCAGACGGCTGAATATCGAGCTCACCCTTTTCTGTGAATCTCAATTTATCGAACTTGAAATTTTGGTTTATCGGCTGGCCGGTAAGGCGAATCGCACAACACATGACTACAAGCACCGACAAGATGCCCATCCTACATAAACAAAATGG
>DASQTN010000113.1:0-3938 GCA_035641895.1 Chryseolinea sp.
CCGACAAAAAATGCTGTGCGCTGATGTAAATCTTTTAGTTCAATATCAAGTATCCGACCGTTGCCATCAGTTGCACTTCCCCCTGCCTGTTCGGCAATAAAAGCGAGCGCATTACACTCATACATCAATCTTAATTTTCCATGGGGATCTTTAGATGTTGCCGGATATATATAAATCCCTCCCTTCAGCATGTTTCGATGAAAATCGGCAACGAGTGATCCAATGTACCGCGCGGTATAGTTCTGGTTCTTACAATATTGAACGTATTCGCTAACACCATTCGAAAAAGAGCCAGATGACCCTTCGTTGATAGAATAAATTTTTCCATCTACTGGCATTTTCAAATCCGCATGCGATAAGAAATATTCACCAAGCGAAGGTTCATAGGTAAATCCGTTAACACCATGTCCTGTAGTGTATACAAGCATCGTAGATGATCCATACAATACATACCCTGCCGCTACCTGCTCAGATCCACGTTGTAAAATATCAACATCCTGGATAGGAGTTCCGGCCTGTGTTTTTCTTCGATAAATTGAAAAAATAGTCCCGATGGAAACATTCACATCAATGTTTGAAGAACCGTCGAGAGGGTCGATCGCGATGACATACTTTCCATCATTATTAAGATCAACAAATGTTTCTGACTCTTCAGACACCAAAGCACATACTTCACCACCCTTAGCCAGTGCTCGGGTGAAGCGGATATTTGCCAGCACATCTAACTTTTGCTGATTATCACCCGCCATATTTTGTGTCCCCATCGACCCCATGATGTCAATTAACCCCGCTTTATTTACCTCACGGTTTACAACTTTCGAGGCCAGGGCAATATCGCGAAGCAGTTGTGACAGCTCGCCACTAGCATACTGAAATTGATCCTGGTTGTTTTTGATAAAGCGATCTAGCGCAAGCCCGATAGAGTGTGCAATTCTGGAAGATTCAATACTTGCTGCATTAGCTTTATTGATTGATCTTTGCATGCTTTTATTACTTACCACAAGTTAGTTTTAAAACAATTTAGATCAACGCAAATGAATGTATTTAAATTTGGCGGAGCCTCTCTAAAAGATTCCAAAGGTGTTAAAAACGTAGCTTCGATTATCGCATCTCAGGCCTCGAAAAATTTACTTGTCGTTGTTTCCGCCATGGGCAAAACAACGGACATGTTAGAACGTGTTTTGACGTTAGCTTCTTCAAAAAAAGATTATCGTTTTGCATTCGAGGCGTTAAAAAAATACCATTATGAAATCATTGGCGATCTCTTACAAAATCCTTCATCCGTTATCAATGAAGTTGATGTTCACTTTAATGAAATTGACAAGGAGGTTCGCTCAACCGCTGCATTCGATCAGACGTATGATCAGGTAGTCTCGAAAGGTGAGTTAGTATCTTCAATTATTCTTCACCACTATCTTGTTTCAAAAGATATCTTAAGTGTTTGGCATGACTCCCGTAACTCAGTATGCACCGATGACAACTTTCGGGAAGGGAGAGTGGATTGGGGCAGAACGTCGGTTGCCATAAATTCATTGCGACAGACACTTCAACACAACATCATAATTACGCAAGGGTTTATTGGCAAAACGTCCGATGGACTAACCACAACGTTGGGTCGCGAAGGATCTGATTTTTCCGCAGCAATTTTTGCTTCGTGCCTTCTGGCAGAATCCCTTGTAATCTGGAAGGATGTTCCCGGCGTAATGAATGCAGATCCTAAAAGAATCCCGACCGCGACTGTATTTAAGGAATTACCTTTTAAAGAAGCGGCGGAAATGACGTACTATGGCGCCTCCGTTATACATCCGAAAACTATTAAGCCTCTAGCTAACAAAGGAATTCCGCTTTACGTAAAGAATTTTACCGACCCCACCTTACAAGGGACGAAAATTCATGAATGCCAGGTAGAAAATCTCCCTCCTCTAATTGTTTTTAAGGAAAATCAATGTCTTATCTCGTGCAAGGTTACGGATTACACCTTTATCTCGGAACAGCAACTAAGCATTATCTTTCACGCACTCTCTGAGCTTGATATTCGCCTTAACCTTTTGCAAAATTCAGCGATTTCCTTATCCTTTTGCATTGACTTCCGTGAAAGCAAAATATCGAAACTAATTGAACGTCTTCAGCAGTATTTCGAGGTATTTTACAACACTGGACTTACATTGATCACCATCAAAAATTACGACGAAGCGACGTTTGAAATGTACCGGAAAAGAGACGGTGTATTATTGGAGCAATCGTCAAGAAGCACGCTGCAAGTGCTGGTGAAATAGAAGGTATAATTTTCGAGGGAGCGGTTCCTTGAAAATTGTTTATTGAATATTGCTTGTTGAGTGTTTTTTATTTGAACACTCAATAGACAACACTCAACACTCACGGGCGTTTTGAAACTAGAGGATAACAAAATCAATAGTCCTTTACAGGCAAGAAATACTTTTTTGCACTTTCACAAACGTGACATTTATAACTGTCTGGCAGTGCGTCGAAAGGTACACCGGCCGGGATATTGGATGCCGGATCACCATATTTTTTATCGTATATCGTCAAGCAATTACTGCACTGATAGCTGGTCACAAATCCATTGACGTGTGTTTCTTTCTTAACCTCACCCACATGTTCTTTTTCAGGATTTAATTGCCGGAAGTAAAGCTTACTTAATTCGATTAATAAAGATGGAATCATTTCCTTTCTTACATTCCTGGCATAGGTATGATGTACAACATTATTAGGATTGAAATCTTTGGCATACAAGATATTGTAGTATTCACCTGGCGTAGATTCCTTAAGCGAACTCTTTTCAATAACTATGGCAGTGAATAAAAACATATCACGATTCGTTTTTATCGTAAAAGTCAAACCATGCGTGCTGATATCCTGTTGATCAAGTTCTCTTACGAGAAACTTTTTGAGCTCAAGAGCTTCCGGATCAATTACCGGGAGATGCCAATTTAACTCCAGAGATGAGTGACGTTCATTAATACCGAACTTACCCATTAACTTTTCCCACCGTAGCCGATCCGTGGATTTTATTCCTTTGATAATAAAAGCTTTCCATGGGATGATGTTAATCTTGCTGATGTTTGTTTCCTGGCACAATTTGCATGCTGCAGTCATGAAATCAATATCATACTGATTGTTTCTCCAGTACAGTCCCAACCAGTATTGGTTATTTCGCATCGCATTCAATCCCTCATAGTAGGGAAAGGTTGTTTCGGGAAATTTCAATTTTTCAGGTATAGTCTTGTAGTTGATCCGAACGTAGTTATTTTTCAGGATCATGTGCAGCTCTTCTGCTGTGAATGGCAAAAGTTCCAAGAAAATTTTTTCCAGTTCGCGTGCAATCTTTGGTATGTCCTGACCATAAATGAGTTTAGGCCATGTCTCAATGACCTGCCCCTTTCGAGGATCACGAATGTAGAGATACCAGTAATTCTCTTCTTTAGAAGCAATAAAATTTAACTCTCCGGTGAACAGTGGAACAAGTCCCTGAACCGGATCAACAATGTTGATTTTCAATCGGGGCATGTACTCAAAGGCATCGATGATAACATTGTACGTATCTTCTTTCACCCAGTGAGTGGTCTCAACAACATTTACGACCGCGTAGGAACTTACGATATTCTGATAGATCGATTGATCGCTGCCCAGTTCGTACTCAATGTTAATCGCACGAAACGCTTTTTCCAGAGACTTTTCGTCGGCTCCATTCAACGGAAACATAATGTCCTGACGGGAACCAAATAATACGTATTTGTTTCCCAAATTCTTTGACAATTCCATGATCCGAAGCAAATCGGCGGGCGATAAAAACCCACCCTTCACAAAAGCCCGGATTAAATCACTCTTCTTTTTCGTTTCCATGCGGAACAAATCTAAAGCTTAAAGCTTAAAGCAGAAAGCAGAAAGCTGGCTTCGATTTTTAATTATTGATCTCA
>DASQTN010000114.1:0-6040 GCA_035641895.1 Chryseolinea sp.
CACGTTATAGCAGAACGCAATAACGTTCATCGTGTTACACAAGACGAAAATGGAAACGTCGGTACGTTTTTTATAATGACCGATGAGAATTTTTACTCTACGTACGGGATGCAAATTGTAGCAGGTAGAAATCTTACTGAACAGGATAAATTTATTTACGTCCCCAGAGATGTCGACCCAAGTGAGGAAAGAATAATTACGGACGATGGCTATCTGGTCTCGGGTGCGCCAAATCGCATCTTGATCAATGAAGCCCTGGCTGAAAGTCTGGGATTTAAGAAACCCGAAGATGCCATCAATGAAAAGGTGGTTTTTGAACAAGGCCGGAAGTTTGTTGGTGAGATCACGGGAATCGTAAAAAATCATAATCAACTATCCCTTCATGAAAAGTACCAGCCTGTTATATATTATTATCCTACGTACGACAATTGGGCGTATTTTTCCATCAAGGTAGACATGGGGTTGTCTCAGGTGTCTGAAACAATTAATCAGATCGGGAAACTATACGCTGCCTCGTTCCCTACCAGCGCATACGAATATTTTTTCCTGGACGATCACTTCAATAACCAGTATAAGAATGATGTTAAGTTCACGAAGATATTCGGGGTGTTCACAGTTCTGGCGATCATCATTTCTTCCCTCGGTCTACTAGGACTTGGTATTTTCAGTGTGACGCAACGCATTAAAGAGATCGGCATCCGAAGGGTACTTGGATCCTCTGTGTTTGGGATATTACTGCTTTTCTCGAAGGACTCGTTCTGGCTGCTTATCATTGCATACCTCATAGCTCTTCCTGTCATCATTTTGGGCATAGACAACTGGCTTGATAACTTTGCGTTTCACGTTGCCTATGAGTGGCAGATGTTTATTCTTCCGCCGATGCTTCTTTTGTTGATTTCAATTGTCACCATCGTATTCGTTACCATGAGATCAGCCGCCACTAGCCCTGCCGTATCGTTGAAAGCAGAGTAAGTGTGTATTTTTCAATATACCTTCGCTGGTTCGATTCTTCGTGCAGTGGGGTGTGTGTTGCCCGAGACTCGGACCTATTATGTTGTCAGTTTCTCCAAAGGAGTCCTTCGGTCAAACTGATATACTAATCGACAAACTTTCACACTTGAATGGTTAGATGTTCGAGATTTACAGTGATGCAAGAAGCCATGTTACGCTGCCGAGAACTTATTGGAGGTGATGATAAGATTTGATGAGGTCAGTCGTAAGACTGACGCAATGTTAGGCACAAGTCTCCCTTACACGCGAGCCACGCAGGAAGACTTGCGCCAGGCAAGATGAACACCTTTCTATGAAATTGAAAAAATATCTTGAATGTCGGTTCTGAAGGAGGTAAAAGTCCTTTGTATGATTTATTGAGCCCAGTTACCTTGAAAGCCAATAACGATATATAGAACATACGTTTTATATCGAGACGTTGTGGGCAACCGCATTGGACGATTTGACAACTCAAGACAAAAATGATTGACATCGTTGAGATAAAGGGTGACTGGATTGGTTTTTACACTTATGACAAAGGGTATAACGACTCAGACCGACAGTTAAAAGTTCCGTTTCGCCTGACAATTGAGAGAGGTATTAATGAGTTTGTTGGACGGATTTATGAAAAAGCGGACTACGGAGGAATTGAAGATGAAATAGTAATAAAGGGACATCAAAACGGAGATGTAATTGAATTTACAAAGTATTACTCCCTTGAGCATTTTGTTGACGAAAATGACCAGTTAGTTTCTATTGAGAGCGACAACCCGACAATCGTTTATTATAAAGGTCAATTCGACAACGGAGAAAAAAAGTTCAAGGGACAATGGGAAATAACCGGACTCCGAGAAGACGAGGACGGTGTGTTTCACGAGTACAATCAAACTGGATTTTGGGAAATTTGGCGAGAGCGGTAAATGCGGCAGCCCACAACAAAATGTATGTGCTGTTGTGGGCCTCGGTTTAAGTTTTTATCCTTTCAAATAACGTTTGGTGTCGTGGGACAACTTACTAATCTTAAACCCACAACGTCACATACACAAACATTAGTTACCATTTTTTAAATCACAGATAGGTGTATTCAATCGCAATGAGAAAAGTTTTGCTTTTCCTACTACTACTACTACTACTTTCATCTAGCACCGTTCATGGTCAGTATGAAAATCGGTTACAACCAGACAGTGTATATAAAAGGAAGAAGGTGAGGAAAATTATTCGTCGTAGTCAATTTGTAATGAAGGACGCATCAACCTTTGTAGAAACAATCTATTTTGACAGAGAAGGACATAAAATTCGTTCAGTTTTCTACAGTGAGCCATATGATTTCGGGGAAAAATTTGTGACTATAGGACCACTACGGACAGAACATTACCAATATGACTCAGCCATGAAAGTTATTCAGATCGTTGACTCCATAGGTAATTTGCGCGATTCATATAGTATTGAAAACAGCTTTTTGTACTATGATTCAATAGGCAGGCTGGCAAAATCCCTGTATCACAGACGCCATCGGTACACACCAATCCAGGAGACATTTCATTACTATGCGCCCCGTAAATCAGTAACCGTTCAACGCAACGACACTATTGGAAGCTATCATGGAACCACGGAATTTGAACGCGGGTTTTACGTGAAAAGCGTCTTTGGATACAATCGGGCACCAAAGAGTTTTTATGAATTCCCGATTGACGAGCAAGACACGGCAAACCATAAGTATTCGGCCAATGAGTTATATACTTTTAATTTCAATAAGGTCTTCGCCAATAAATTTGATTCACGGGGTCGGCTGAAACGCTCCGACATTAACGATGACTTTAACAATGAAACAACAAATTACAAATTGAAATATCGATACTACCGGAATGGATTAATAAAATGTATTCGGGGATATGTGACAGCTGACTATTTTACTAATCGAGGATATGCGACCGCTGACTATTTTAAATATGAGTTCTTCGAATAACAAAACTGCGACTAATAAAAGCTGTAAAACATATGCCGTAATTTAGGGTAATATTAATGCAAGTCTTTTAGCGTTTAAACATTCCGTTTCTTCGTCGATGTTTCATAAAAGGGTATTTAGTGGACTCGAACACGTTAGTTTTCCCATAGTAAAAAACTTCAAAGTCCCGTGCCACATAGCAGCGTTCCCCATTGTTGCACCAGCTGCCGATAATAATCAACATGTCCGTAATCGATCATGTCTTTTCATTACCGGATATCCAAACACCAAAATTCACTTAAAATAGCACTTTTAGGTAACGGCATTGAATTCGCAAGACCCCATCAAACCTCTAACTATGTTCAAAAACAATCTTCGTGTCGCCTACCGGAATCTTTTAAAGAACAGGGTTTTCTCCTACATAAATGTTCTGGGACTGGCTATCGGCATTGCTGCATTTCTTTTCATCGTACAGTATGTACGGTTCGAGCGCAGCTATGAGGACTTTCATGTAAATGCTGACAATACGTACAGGCTACTAGCCGAATTTTACAAGGGCTCAGAGTATGTGATGACCGATTGCGAAACCTACGCGCCACTGGGTCCGCTTTTAAAAGAAAAAATGCCGGAGGTGGTCGACTTTGTCAGGCTTTATGGCATCGATGGACAGATTAACGTCCGGGCTGGTGCACTGAATTTTTTGGAATCAGGTCTCTATTGGGCGGACCATTCTGTTTTCAACGTTTTCACTCACACATTTGTGAATGGCGACCCAGCGAAAGCGCTGATCGCGCCATTTGAAGTGGTGCTTACAGAATCGATGGCCAAAAAATATTTTGGCCATACGAATATTATCGATGAATCGATAGAGATTGAAAACAATACCTTCCGAATAAAAGCTGTCATCGCAGATGTTCCTGCAAACACTCATCTGAAATTTTCGTTTCTGCTCTCGCGGCTCTCATTTAAAACAGTGAAGCCCTGGTATCCTGATGATAAATGGAACAACAACAACGAGTACACCTATGTGCTTACTTTGCCAGGAACGGATCTTGGTGCCTTCAATGCAAAATTGAAATTATTGTCTGAGACTGAGCTGAAGTCAGTACTTCCCGAGGAACGTATTATCGCTGAGCCGATAAAAGATATTCACCTGTACTCCGACAACCCTTATGATCCGGAACCGGGCGGCAATGCGCAGTCCGTGTATTACCTCACACTGATAGCATTGTTTGTTCTCGCCATAGCGTGGGTAAACTACATTAACCTGTCAACGGCCCGCGCGGTTGAACGTGCGAGGGAGGTAGGCATACGTAAAGTGATGGGCTCTGTCAAACTACAGCTGGTATTGCAGTTCCTGACGGAATCGTTCATCATAAATTTTATAGCCGGCATTCTTGCTTTATTCTTATTCCAAGTTACGTTTCCATTCTTCCGCGATCTGTCCGGACAACCTTTACCGCTCAACCTTATGGATGATCAGTGGTTTTGGATCTTGTTGTCTGGCTTGATCGGAATCGGATCGCTGCTATCCGGGCTATATCCTGCATTCGTGCTTGCTTCATTTAATCCTGCTGCAGTACTGAAAGGAAAATTTCAATCTTCATCTCACGGACAATTGCTGCGAAAGGGCCTGGTAATCTTTCAGTTTAGCGCTACCGTTGTGTTGATCATCGCCATGTGTACCGTCTATCTACAGGTACAGTTCCTGCGGAAACAGAATCTCGGCATGAATATCGATCAAACAATAGTGCTTACAGGTAAACAGTTGAACCGGCAAGATTCCATATTCAGGCAGACCAGTGAGGCGTTTAAGAGTGAACTGATGAAGGATCCATCGATTCGAACGGTGGCAAGATCGGAAGCTGTCCCGGGACTGTTGCAGGAGCTCAGCACCACATCCATTCAAAGGTTGGGCAATACAGAAGGCGACAGGGGGTACCTGTATTACTTTTTCCGGATCGATGCTGACTACATTCAAGCTTTGAACATGAGCCTGATTGCAGGTCGTAATTTCAAAGATGGGCTGCCGAATCAAGATCAGATCATTGTCAACGAAGAAGCTGCCAAGATGCTTGGGTTTTCACGCGCAGAGGAGGCAGTTGGTTCGAACGTCACATTCAACACGCGCGGGGACGGCAAAGGGTCAACCATAATTGGTGTATTGAAAAACTTTTATTACCGGTCTCCAAAGGAAGGGCATCTTCCCATGTTCTTTTATTATGGCGAGCCTGCTGATTATTTTACCATTCAGGTAAAATCAGAAGACATGAGCCGAACCATCAAATCGGTTGCGACAGCATGGAGCAAAATTTATCCCAACACCGTATTCGATTATTACTTCCTTGATGAAAAATATGACCAGCAGTATCGTGCCGATACGCAGTTCGGCAAGGTAATGGCTGCATTCTCCGGGCTCATTATTTTCATTGCCTGCCTCGGTTTGTTTGGACTTTCGTCGTACACCATTACACAGCGCACGAAAGAGATTGGTATCCGGAAGGTTCTCGGAGCATCGGTCTCTGAAATAGTACGTTTGCTTTCGTTGAATTTCGCTAAGACCGTAATTGCCGCAGCATTGATAGCTTTGCCCATTGCGTATTTTATCATGGAACAATGGCTATCGAATTATTTTGTTCGCATTTCTTTGAACGTGTGGATTTTTGTTTTTGCAGTCGCTATAATCCTGCTGCTCGCCGTTGTTACGGTGAGCTTTCAAACCGTTAAAAGTGCCATTGCAAACCCTGTTGATTCACTGAAGCAGGAGTGATAACCGGTAATCGGTGATCGGTAATCGGTGGTCGGTGCGGTTGAAATAATGCGTGCTGCGAAAAATGGAACGTCAGTTATGGCTTGCCAAACTATCGGGTGTTCAGCCGAGAATTTAACAGATAGATGTTCGAAGTTACAGTGGTGCAACCATGTTAAACAGCCGAGAATTTTTTGGAGGTGACGATGAAGATTTGACGACGGTCGGAGTAACATTCCACGCCATCGACGATCTGTGTGAAAAACAGCGCATCCAAAATCCTAAAGATGAAATGGCCTACCATTCATAGTCCTTCTAAAATTCGTTATAGTAAAAACTAGCGTCTTTAAAAAGCT
>DASQTN010000115.1:0-3244 GCA_035641895.1 Chryseolinea sp.
TCTATCCTGATCAAAACTTTGATTTTTCTCTGCACAGTTGTCAAGTTGAAATAGAAATGAGTCTGGCATGATGTTCAAGGTATGGTCTGATAATAGCAGTTTGAAATTTCACTGGCAGAATACCCGGATTGGCTGTACGAAAAGGGACAGCCAGGCCAACCGTTATAGCTTACTTTCAACAGCATTAAACCGGCTACATTTGGGTACCCGAATATCCGGGCCAAAAGAGAAAAAAGGCTGAAGACGCTTAGATTGTATTCGACAAACATTCTGATGGTTCGAATGAAAAAGGGGAAAATATACATAGGGACATCGGGCTGGCATTATAAACATTGGCGGGGAAGATTTTATCCAGTCAGTTTGCGGCCAGAAGAACAACTGGATTATTACCTTATGTTTTTTGATACAGTCGAAATCAATAATTCATTTTATCGTTTGCCTACGCGGGAAACATTTCTCAAGTGGCATAGCGATACGCCGATGGAATTTTTGTTTTCGGTAAAGGCAAGTCGTTTCATCACCCACATGAAAAAACTTAAAGAGCCGGAGGATCCCCTTGACCTTTTGATGTCGCGTGCCGATGCCCTCGAAGACAAACTGGGAACAATTTTGTTCCAATTACCGCCAGGGTGGATGATCAATTTGGAAAGATTTGATTATTTCCTGTCTGCACTTCCTCGCAGCGAGCGATGTGTGTTTGAGTTCCGGAATTCAACCTGGTATACAACTGATATTTATGATATGCTTCGCAGACATAATTGTGCCTTTTGCATCTACGAACTGGCAGGTCATACGTCGCCTCTCATAGTGACCGCGGATTTTGTATATGTGCGCCTGCATGGTCCCGGCGGTAAATATCAGGGCAGTTACAAAAATAATACTTTGAAGGAATGGGCGCTGCAGGTTTTACAGTGGAAGGAAGAAGGTAAAGATGTATTCATTTATTTTGATAATGACCAGGAAGCATTTGCAGTCTTTAACGCATTGACGTTAAAAGATATGGTGAGTGCTGCCTAAATCGTTGCAATTTCAAAAGTAAAAAACAGACCAACCGACTATACAACAAAAAAATTACGTTTTGCAAACGTTGAAGTAAAACGAGGCTTGACAATCCAATAATATAATGTCATACCTTGGGGATAAATAGATTGAGTAAAACTCGCCTACCTTGTGGATCATTTTACTCAATGGGATTAAATTTTTTGCGCGACAAATTCATCAGTTGAATTGTTAACGTTATTAAATACCTCAGAGATTAGCCGTTCCGTGGCATGGTTTTTTCGATAAAGTCATTGGAGGTTCTATGATATGGCAACTATTGACTTAAAAATTGCACTTTCCATGATTGACTACGGTGAGAACGACAGTGTAAAATTTGACAAATGTTATGGTGTAATAGATGACGATTTTATATTCTTTCCGGTAACAGATTTAAACTATGAAAATAGGTTAAATGAGCTTAATGTCTCTCAGTGTTTACAACGCCTAGGGGTATTGTTTAATGTATGGACGCGGAAGAATTAACCAAGCGGCGACGTTGGTTACCTGCCGAATTTGATTAAAATGGTGCCTGTTAGTAATAATATCGACAACGAACTAACAGGCTGGTCGTGCGTCAGCAATTAGAGGCGCATTTCATTTGAATAACTAAGTTATGTGCCTTCGGTTTTCCAAACCACCACGCATAATTTATTTGAAAGCAAAACTATTTGTATGACAAAGATACTTATTATCGATGATGATAGCGACGACAGCGACCTGTTGCGCGACGCTATTCAGCAAATAGCGCCGGAAACAAGTTGCACGATGGCCTCATCGTCTGATGAGGCGTTACAAGGCATGAAGACAAAAAAAATTCCGCGCCCTGATTTAATATTTTTGGATCTCAATATGCCCCGCGTAAACGGGATTCAATGTCTTAGGGAGCTAAAAGCCGAGAGTGATATTAGAGAAATACCCGTTGCCATATACACAACTTCAAAATCGCACGATGACCAAGTTGAATCTTTAAAGTTAGGTGCAAGCTATTTTGTTGTTAAGCCTAGCAGTTTCAGACAACTATGCAAGGTCATCTCAAACATCTTTACATTGGAACTAATCCAAAGTGGGTAGACAGATTGAAGATTTATCATGTGTGCGAGATTAAGATCGCTGAAAAAATAGGCCTACCCATGCCCACCTTTTGAAATCAAATATCATTCGGCAAACATGGGTAAGATCTTACGGAGGTTGAAAATGACCAATTCAGATATTCTTAGTGTCCGTGAATCACGGCAAGGTTGATGGCTATAATCCGAGGGTCCATCCAATTCTTATAATATTACTTCAAACACTCTCTTTCATTCTTTCGGCCATCGACAAGTGATGTTCCAGCGTCGGTAGCTTTTCCGAAGCCCAAGCTTTCAAGTCAGGATCCTTGGAGTTCTCCTGGGCTTTTTTGAACATTTCCACCACATCTTTATGATCTTTCACCATTAAATCACAGTATTCCTTGTCGAAATCTGCACCGGTTTTTTCAGACATTTTTGTATATTTCTTTTGGTGCTTGTCGCTGAGAGAAGTTGGCAGCGTAATATTTTTTTTCTGTGCAAGTGCTTTTAGCTCTTCATTAGCTTTGGTGTGATCGTCAAGCATCATTTGCGCGAATTCTTTTACTTTACCCGATGTTGCCTTCGACAAAGCAAGAGTTGCTAGTTGGACTTCCATCAATCCAGCGTCGGCAGCTGACACCGCGAACTTGGAACCATCTTCAAGTTCGGGATTTTCAAACTTTTCTTCATTTTCTTCTGCTGCTTCCTTACTGTCATCAGCTGTATTTTTTGTACAAGAGCTGAAGATAAATAGGCAAACTGAAACGATAAGCAGCGATGTTACTTTCATATTTGTTTTTTGCAAATGCAGAAACAAAAGTATGCCAGCTAAAAATTCTGAAAACGAGCCGCGCTCAGCATTTTTCAAAATACCTATGAGTACTACTCGCCTACATTGTAGATCATATTACCCAACTATTACTCAACCATCGAAGAATTTAAATGCGAGGCGACGAAGTTTTCCAATGCAAGGCAAAGCTCTTTAAAAGATGGTGGTTTAACTATAAAGCCGTGGGCTCCTGCCGTGTAATAGGACTGAATTTCTTCAATGTTACTTGTCGTCGACAACATACAAGTTGTGGTATCTTTTAAGGATTCTTCTTTCCTGAGCGCTAGTAATGTCTTACGTCCATTCATGACGGGCATGTTGATGT
>DASQTN010000116.1:0-4883 GCA_035641895.1 Chryseolinea sp.
GTCTACACATTGAATGATACTTTGGAATTAGCAAAGAACAGAGCTGTTGAACCCGATCACCTTGAGGATACTGTGTTTGGACAGATCCTGCCAGCGATTATGACGGAAATCGTGCCGCCACAATTGTTGCCTGAAGATTCAGATGATAGCGCTGATGCCCAGGACAATCCACTTGGCCTTCAGGTGGTAACGGACTTTGGTGTTGTAAATAATACGTACGAACCGGAAACGGAGGAATAAATTATGGCATTACGAACGCTCACCTGTGAACCTTTTAGATCGTGGAATCGTCTTGAGCCACGACCACGCGCTTCCGCATTTGACAGAGTGCTCAAAGCAGAAGTTCACGATCCACTATGGATGTTGACGAGACAATGGCAGTTTGGTGAGTTCCAGGGAGAGGACACCGGGTCAGCTGTGTTTGCAAAAGTCCAGATCGAGACCACCAGGGTAACTAAGCTCAGAAACAAAGATGGAGTAGTAGTGGCATACGACGAAAGCATACCCCTTGAGACCAGGGTAGAGCGAATGCCTATTCTGTATGACTTGAGGTTCCGGGCCCGTGCCGGACAATTCTGGCTCAAAGTTCTTGCTTCCTTTGGCGAAACGTATAATGCAGGATCACCGGCGGTTGTTTATAATCACGCGGCAATGAAAGAAGCCTTGATTAAAACCTTTGCATTTTCATTACCAACGCTCGATCACGAGAATGATAGCACGCACCTTCAGGTTGCTAAGGCAAAGCTTTTATCGAATAAGGAAGCGCATCAGGCATTGACAGCGTTAGGGGGAAGATCTCTTGATGGGGTGGCCTGGTACGAAGCGCTTACGTCGGGGACCAGTGTTGTCATTCCGAGTTCGATCTCGACCCATCCGGCATTTAATGCCGCGTTCAGCCAATTTATGCTCAGCGCAGCGACGGAATATGTAACCTGGTTTGATACAT
Source organism: Chryseolinea sp. (assembly GCA_035641895.1). Lineage (GTDB taxonomy): Bacteria > Bacteroidota > Bacteroidia > Cytophagales > Cyclobacteriaceae > Chryseolinea. The sequence goes on from DASQTN010000116.1 coordinate 947, forward strand.
CGCATGAGCATCCTGCTGAAGAAAATACCAGTAGTTGGCAAGGGTCAAACCTTGAGTACAGCTTTGCCTGCAGCATGCCAAATAAAGGCAATGTTAATAATACAATACTTGAAGCAAAGGAATATTATCAGGGTCACCTCGATTGGTATTCGTTTGATTTGAATCTACGCGATGATGGTAGTGGCCTGGGAGATTTAGATCCGGCCGATGAAGGGGCAAACGTTAAGACGGAGGTACTCACTATCATTCCAGCAGAAGCAAGATTTGGTGGAATGCCAAACAGCAGATGGTGGGAATTCGAGGATGGAAGTACAGACTTCGGAAATATTACAGCCGATACTACTGACCTTGCAAAAATTTTACTGGCTGAGTTTGCATTGATGTATAGCAACGACTGGTTTGTGATCCCTTATACTGTGCCAGCGGGATCAGTATCCGAAGTGAAAGGAATAATTGTAACGGACACTTTCGGAGAGCGTACGCTGATCGAGCCAGCAGGACAAGGAGATTCAAATGATTGGACAGCATGGACTATGTTCAACCTCACGAAGACCAGTGACAGTGAAGGACTCGAAGGCAAAATCGATCCCAGAATTTATATTCCTCCCGTGGTGAGCAAGGCGCAGGAGAGCAAACCATTAGAAGCGGTAGAGATAATGCGCGACGAAATGGCAAACATGGTTTGGGGTGTGGAAAAAACAATACCCGATCTTTTGGGTGGTGGGGCTGACGGACACGCAGCAGCGCAGCTGTTCTCGAATTTCTTACGAGGTTTGGAACGCAACGACCAGGAAGAACCGTCAGCTATTCCGGAAGGTGTTAAATTAAAATTCAACCTTGGCAATACAGTACCTGAAAACTGGATACCATTTTTGCCCATACATTTACCCGGACAAAACAGAGCCATTCAACTTCAGCGCGCATCCATGCCACGGTGGTACAACGGTGAGTTTACGCAGACAAGACCACGTACGTCAATATTACGTTTCGGAATGCATGAAGATCCATCCGCAGCAGAACATTTATTTGTCAATGCTTCTGCCGAAAACCAGGACGATCCTTATTTTATTTTTGAAGAGGAGTCGCCGCGTTCAGGAGTTATCGTTCAGGCTACCTGGCAACGTACGCGATGGTACAACGGTAAAATAGTTTGCTGGTACGGGCGAAGAAAACAAACGTCAAGAGGAGAGGGCTCAAGCGGCCTGGCGTTTGATACAATTATAAACGTCGATTTTGAGAATCAGGAAGCACTGGTACCTGCAGAAGAATGATCCAACGTCTTAAAAAATTGCGAAGCGAATACCTGAAAACATCGATATGAAATAAAATCTTAAGTGCTTATATTTATCGTAGATATTGATTCAATTTAAGATACAGTGTTAGCGCGCAAGCGACAACGCGAATGTGGGTTATCGAAGAGATCTTGATCTTTAATCAAAGAGCATTCCTGAAATGGGTGTTGACTTGCATTAATTCTTCGGAATGGGTTTCCCCGTGGTCAAACTGCGGGGTTTCTTTTTTTTAGGCGAATGACTGTAACGCCATTTGGATTTTTTCCAACGTACCTGCAGGATCGTCGTGTGCATGCTTGATGTGAACTATTTTACCGGCACAATATTTTTCTCTCCGCTTTTCGTAAGCACGATCATAATACCGCAGTAGCAATTCAAAACAATATTCCTTTTGTCCATTATCGTAAAAGTGCAGTGCTTTATGATTTTGGCTTGTTCCCATTCTTTCTTCGAGCATTTGTATTGAACGCCTGAAGGCTTGAACGTCAACAATATGATACGTCTCCATAATGTGCCTTAGCCGTTGCTCGAAGTCTACATCGAGATGAATCATGGTCGCTTCCAGCATTTTTTTATAGAGAGATGATGGAATTCCCACCTGTCCTAAGAAAGGTCCTTTTTCTTCAATCCATACGGCAGCGTCAGGTTGAAAGGAGTACCATTGATGCAATAACGTATTTTGAAATGTGTCATGAAGTGGTTGCGGGTTGTTGGAACCAAAAGTAGATCCTTTATGACCGCTAAGCGATTCTAAATTAATTACCTGGTGATGATGGTGTTCCAAATAATTAAGAAAGTCCGTTTTTCCGGAGCCGCTGTATCCACCAATTAAATAAAGTTGGGGACCATTATTAAAGGCAACATCACGCCATTTTTTAAAAGCTTCATAGCCACCTTCAAGATATGTTACCAAACTATCTTGGGACAGGTATTTGGAAGTTGTTCCATTGCGGTCGATGAGATGCAAAGGCGCTCCACCCTGTAAGTTGTGTATCTTGTAACGAAGATCCTCGAGACTGGAGTAATCGTTTTCGGGAATAGATATCGCATTTTCTATCGATCCTTTAAGAAAAGTTGTAGCATGACGCACGTCGATTAACTGTCGTGGGTTTTTCCAAAAAAAGAAAGATGTGGGGTCTAAGGCTGGCATGCATCAAGTTAAAAAAAATTGCCACCTTCAAAAAGCTAAAAAAAAATGCGCATTGAATATTACGCTCGTCCCTTTCAAGAAGGGCCGTTCTCCATTTATCATTATCGATTTCGCTGCGCTGGCGCTTGCATTTCGGAAGGCAGAGCACCACGAAGGCCTTATCCCATGCGCCTCAAACTAATAGTCGCATGGGATTTGTTTCAGCATCTAATATTTGATTTCAATCAACTGCCTACGTTCATAGGAGCCATTCTTTACGATCAGCACATAAAGCCCTGGTTTTGGTGAACTGAGCTTCACAACCAACTTCTCACCAGACGGTATTGCACCCTGATAAATTTTGAATCCACTCATGTCGATTATCGAGACAGACGTTGTCGATTCCTTTTGATTGCCTGTTGATACCGTGAATTCTCCCTTGGATGGATTCGGAAAGGCAGTCATGTTAAAAGGGTTGTCGGCCGATAACAATAATCGTGCGACCTGTTCTTCTTGCTGATCGGTTATTACGTTTTGATCAGGGGCCGTCAACGCATATTCTTTGATCGTTTTACCCAGTGAATTCAACAGCGTTAGCTTAAATGGAACTTGTTGGCCATCCGTTGTGGATTTTATGGTGAGTGACTGGCCTTTGGTGTCCGTCTCGAAGTGCACACCTTTCACACCAGATGAAAAAAGCGATTCATCCATCGTGATTACTTCCTGAAAAATTTTATTCACTTCCCACTTTATACCGTACGTTGTTGGAATGTCTGTCGGTGATAGCATAATCTCTGTTGATTTGTTAAACTTTTTGTTCCAGATTTCTTTGCCGAACTGGAGCGCATGTGCCTCGATCGCCACATCGACACAGGGCTCGTCTTGACTGCATAATGCATCAATACGCCACGCATGTTCGTCAAGAATATCGGATGAAAAATGACCCACCGTTTGCAACGGCCACGGGAAAGGAGGGAGGGCAGGTATTAACTGATATCGCTCTGCAAAGCCGTGACTCGAACCGATACTCCCGCTGGAAAATGCCAGCGATGCATCAGTTGCATCAAAGGGAAGACGAATCAGTTCAAGCTGATTGAATTCATTTCCACCGCGTAATCTGCCCGTTGCAACATGGTCATTGCCACTAGAAATTACCTGTATTTGGTTCGAACAGAGAGACGCGAAATGAATGCCAACATAGAGGTTTCCGGTCTCGGTCGAATAACTTAATGATCGAACCTCGGTTGGTTCAGGTTCGGTATCGGGCCAGTCGGTCCGAGACCACACTAACAAATCACGGTTATATTTTTCAACTGCTGCTCGAGAGTTAGTGAAGGCGGGCGATTCTACTTCAGTTCGGTTTGGCGTTTCTGTCAACGGATAGGCTATGTAAAGTTCGTCGGTGGATACATCTCTGGCCAAATTGTTACGTATCAAGTCGGGGTACTGACGCCACGCTGACGGGCGATCGACTCGAAACAGTTCATGTCCATCAGCAGTAGCATATCCGATCAAA
>DASQTN010000117.1:0-6681 GCA_035641895.1 Chryseolinea sp.
CACCGCGGGATAGAAGAAACTTCTGTTTGCCACTGGCAATGTTGAAGTCCAATCGTTCCGGCCTGTAAGCGTAAGGAATGCCCAATCCTTATATCCGAGATTCACATCTGCGTAGAAACCAAACAGCCGTCGCCTTGTGTATCCGCTGTTAGGGTTAGGAGTTATGTCGTTCAAGTTTGTTAGCTCATCGATGTCAAAGACAACATAGCTTACGCCATCCATTGACCTTACCTTGCTTGTTCGCTGATTTACGTTCCATCCCACCAGGGCGCGGATCGAGAAGTCTTCGCTGAGGTTTCTAGAGCCTGTAAGAATAAGGTCTGAATTTATTTCATCGGTGAAAACATCTACCGTCGTCATAGTACCCAGCGGGTTTCCAGCACCATTGGGACGCTGGAATTCATACTGACTTTGAGCGAACCCGTTAATGCCTATCTTATAAGATAAATTCAGCCAGTCGTTGAAATCATAGGCCGCGCTAAATGCAGCGACATAGCGATCAACTTTGGAGCGTATACCGGAATTATATACCGCCCAATACGGGTTGTTAGCAGTAGCCCGTCCGATAAAAAATTCACTTCCCAGGTCAACTGGATTTTGAAACGGCTGGCCCTGAACATCCCAGTTTCTTCCGAAATACATAGTACGTGCAAACGCGGAGGCATCGCCTGTTGTGGCGGTCGGAGCACCACTCAAGACACCATCCTGCGACGAACGGGTATAAGCCAGGTTTGCGCCAATAACCAGTCCGTTAGCGAGGGTTGTTTTCCCGCCCATGCTGATATTGTGTCTCAAAAATTCTGTCTCAGGCACAAATCCCTTTTGGGAAAGCTGAGACAACGTCACTGAAATAACTGATTTTTCATTTCCACCCGTTATAGAAATTGAGTTTTCGTAAATGCTACCAGTTTCAAAAAAGTTTTTTACGTTGTCAGGATATGCGCGATACGGAACTCTCTTCCCGTCAAATTCCCCCATCCCTGGTCTGCCAGCATACCAATGAGGAATCGAATCTATGCTAGCGTAGGGTCGCTCTCCAATAAACGGGGCACCCCATGAGCCGTTTGCAGGTGTATAATTGAAATTGGAACCTGTTCCGTAGCTGTTTTGAAAATTGGGAATGTTTGCAATATTTTCCACGCCGTATGTGGTGCTGTACGTTACCTCAAGACCCTTTCGCGATGCTGATGCGGAACCGGACTTAGTGGTAATGACGATGACCCCATTTGCTGCGCGGGCTCCATATAATGCCGCTGCGGTGGCTCCTTTTAAAACTGACAGAGATTTAATATCATTGGGATCGAGGTCTGATATACGACTGGAAAACGCCCCGCCCTGTGTAAGACCGCCAGTGTTCAGGTTTGTACCTTCAGTTGTTACCAAATCATTATTGTATGGGATACCGTCGACCACAAAAAGCGGTTGATTATTATTGAGCAAAGAGGAATTTCCCCGGATCGTAATCCGTGTGGAACTCCCGGGGGCTCCACTCGACGAAATGATATTTAACCCTGGTACCTTTCCTGTAAGCGCCCGTAATGGATCTGGTTCCGACACTTGTTGAACCTTATCTCCGCTGACAGTTTCTACAGAATATCCGAGCGCCCTTCGTTCACGCTGAATACCAACGGCAGTCACAACAACCTCCCCAAGTTGCTGAACGTCCTGGCTCATTTGAAGATTGACGGTTGTCCGGCCACCAATTTCCATTTCCTGGCTGGTAAGGCCGATGAACGAAAAAACCAATGTGGTACTGTTTGCCGGAACGTTAAGTGTATAAGTCCCTTCTGCATTCGTTACCGTGCCTAGCGATGTTCCTTTAACAACAACATTGACTCCCGGGAGCGGGACGCCATCTTCTGCTGCGGTAACTTTCCCTGTCACCGTTCGTTCTTGCGCCCAGCCCACGCTGATGTGAACAAGGCATAAGATGCTTGCGAGTAAAATTTTCTGCATTTGATTTAGGTTAGTTTGAGTTATTCTTGTCCATCCTAACGGTTGGCAGGATGTTATCCAAAAATCCCAAAAGCACTTGCTAAAAGAATGACTTATAGAATGGTATATTATGGAGCTGGATTTAACGCATCTTGGGTTAGTTGCGATGCGTGTGCGCAAAACATCATGCTGAGTTGAGGAAGTTCGTAGACCGAGGAACAGAATGGAATAAAATAAAAAAGCCCCCTCACCTAGGGGGCAAATCCTTCAGAGAAAATTTTTCATTAACCTAAACTTTATGAATAAAATCTACTCGTGTGTATCGAAGGACTCTGTGATAAATTTATGTTCTTTAAATGGATTTCTTGTCACGACCGAAGAATGATTTAAAAAATATTTTCTTTTTTTTAAAGTTCACTGACTGACATCCGTTAGTTCGGTAAGCAAAAACCTATCGGTAAGCCTACACGGAATTAAATAAGTTTTTCAAGGTTTGCTTTAGCGATTGCCTCTGATTTGCTATTAACCTGGAGCTTGGAGTAAATATTCTTGATATGTGTTTTGGCGGTTTCCTTTGAAATAAATAGTTCTTCAGAAATTTGTGTGTAAGTCTTGCCCTCCGAAATCAGCTGCAAAATTTCGGTTTCCCGTTTCGTTAGAGGCGAATTCGGATTAACGTGAAAGTTATCGATCACCATCCTTGCGATGCGGCTGCTCATTGGCGCTCCGCCTTTAACAATTTCTTCGAGCGCTGATAACAATTCCATATAGTTGGCACTTTTCGTAATGTAACCCGAGGCTCCTGCCTTCAGAGCTTCGAAAACAAGTTCGCTGTCTTCATAGACTGTCACCATGATGATATCCGTGTGGGGGCTTTTATCCTTAATTATCTTAGTGCCTTGAATACCATTCATACCAGGCAGCTCTATATCCATAAGGACAATCTCCGGTTTGTCACGGTTTAACGCTGCAATAGCATCTTCGCAACTTCCGACTGCATTCACAACCGTAAATTTTTGCGAGCTGTTTACAATCAAGGTAAAGCTGTTTCGAATCTCCTGATCGTCTTCGACGATCATAACACGCTTTTTAAAAGGCAACGCCATACTTTAAAGTTTTAGTGAGTTTGAAGTTTAAGAATATTTTTGTTCCGACATTTTTCTCACTGTGTATACGTAAAACAGCGTTAATCCTATCGGCTCTTTCCCGAATATTTTGAAGACCATTCATTTTTTGTATATCACCGGTATAAAAACCGATACCATCATCTTCCAAGCTAAGTTCAAAGGTCTCATTTTCGCCTCGCTTCAGCGTCAACGACACGTTCCGCGCCTGCGAATATTTAAAGGCATTGGTCATTGCCTCTTTGAAGATGAGATTGGCCTGACGGCAAAATCCGTAGGGCAGCTTTATTGGTTCTTTTACTTCATTGAAGGCGCGAAAGTTTATTCCTTTTTCCTCAAATAATTTCTCACCAAAGTCACGGACATACAGAAAAAGCTTCGACAACTCATCATTCATTGGATCGATTGACCAGATAAAGTCCCGAGTACCAGCGTAAAGGTACTTGGCAGAGTCTTCCACCTTTGTATAAAGGTCATGGCTGCCGTTCTTAGCATAACCGTGGCCGTTTCCATTACCATTTGCGTGAACATTTCCGTTCAGCTTCAACAAGCTCACGTAGTTGATAATCCGTGTCAATTGATTTCCCATTTCATCATGAAAATCGCGGGCAATTTCTTTACGCACCGATTCTTGCTCCCGCTGACGGATGCGTTCCATCACTAGTGCCCGGTCGATCCGCTGTTTTACCCTGAGATAAAAAATGAGCGTAACGATACCAGCAACCAGTATGAACATTCCCACTATAAAAGATGTCGTTTGATAAAAAGGTGACTTGATGATAAATGGATACTCAATTTTCGATTCCGCCCAGCTTCCCTTGTTATTTGTAACCATTACTCGAAAAACATAATCGCCAGGCGGAAGATTGCCGTAAGTAACCGAATTGACTGATGAAGGCTGCGACCATTTTGCATCGAAATTCTCAAGCAAATATTTATACTTCACAGATTTGGAATAACGCTTGTCCACACGATTAAAATTGAACGTGATATGATTTCTATCCGGAGGTAATTGTGGTTTATAAGGTATTCTAAAAAAACCAAAGGTGCTGTCAGAATACTGACGTGCTGGATACTCACCATATAGAATTTGAATGTCAGAAAGATGTAAGCCAAATGACGTGGGGTTTTCATCCTTAGCATGATTGAATTCGTAGAGGCCGTCAACCACTCCGAAAAACTTTTCCTTTGGACTCAGATAAAAAGCATTTTGGTTTGTCTCAACGCCAGCAAGTCCATTGTCATCATTCAAGTGAAGATTCTCCACAATTTCCCATTGGTCATCCAGAAGAATCCGGTTGATACCTTTTTCACTTCCAACCCATAAATAATCCTTGTCATCTACACCGGCGAAATAAATAAAATCAGATGCTAATCCTTCTCGCGTAGTTATGGGTTTTCGTTTATTCGTTTTGGGATCCAAGATCACTACACCGTTTCCCGTCGTTGCGACAATCAGAGAATTTTTTTTATACGTCCTCAACGTGAGCACCGCGACATTGGCTAACTCCGGAACATGGATGTTGTTAAATGCTCCATTCTCAAAGACATTTATCATCGTGGAAGTACCCACATAAAGTTTTTTCAAGGAGCTGGAATAATGTAAGGCCAAAATTCGGTTATCATTCAAACCCTCTTTTTGTGTATAATTTTTGAAAGATTTTCCGTCAAAGAAACTTAATCCATTGTTCGTTCCCAGCCACATACCCTGATCATCAAATTCAATACACGAAACTGTCGGGCCTGCGAGTCCGTCGGCCGCGGAATACCATCGGAATGTATCTGATTCACGATTGTATTTCCCGAGGCCATCCGCTGTACCCACCCACAATTCTCCTTTAGGAGATACTCGAATACTGTTTATAGAATTCCTGGCTCCGTACTTCTCATTCTCATCAAAATAAGAATGTGCCTTGCCATCCTTCAACCTCCACAGTCCTTTATACATCGTGCCCACCCACAAACTCTGGTCAAGGTCACGTTCAAATGCCATTACACCTCGAAGATTCTCCGGAGTCACGCATCTGAAATCCTGAATAAAATGTTTAAATAGCCCATCTCCATTTGTCGCAATCCAGATATTCCCCTCTGAATCTCTTAATACCTGGGACACTTCCGTTTCCCGCAATATCGTATCTGCTCGATTTTTATTTGATATGAAATTTTCCTTCAACAACCCCTTTGCATTAGCCGTCCAAAACATATCGTCTTTTTCATCGTAGTACACCACGAAGTTGTCAGTGGTCCATGGTTTTTTGATAACTTTTTTTTGCGCGATGTCAAGTTTATAGATGCCGTCCTTGTTTCGAAAAAGAATTTCGTTTTTGTAATTAAAGAAGTTATACACCCCATTTAGTTGGATGTCTGGCTTAAAGGTTACGGTTTTATTAGGAAGTGTAATGAGAAACGTGCTGTCTGCTAAATAAAAGCATGGCTCCCCATTTGGCCCGACATGCATACGGCGGATTTCCTTAATAAAAGGTTTCTCCCAATAATAGATTGAGTCGTTATATAATTTGGTAATCTTATTTCGCGCCGACAAAATAAAAATAGTATCTCCAACTTCATACATTCTCCACATTTGCTTAGATGATGACGGAGAATTTTCCGGCGCTTCAATTTTTTTGAATTCCCTACCGTTAAATTTTGTCAGTCCGCGCGTATGGAGAATCCATAAATTATCGTGGCGATCCATTTGCGTCGCTACAATTTGATTGTGCAGCAATCCATCTAACGTAGTATAGGTTTTAAAATCACGACCATCGAACCGGGCGAGACCTCCTCCATGAGTTCCAATCCATAAATAGCCATTTTTATCCTCCAGGAGGCTCGAAGCCTGCGATTGGGGAAGTCCATTCTTTATCGTATAGTTTCGGGTAGAATAAAAATGGTCCTGAGCCCCCACAATGGTTGAACAAAGGCTAATTGCGAATAGAAAAAATGCAACCCGAGTCATGCGATACACAATACAAAGTTTGAGGTTATTACTAAGATACGTAATACCCCTTAATACGTGATAATTAAAAGAGGAGGTTTTATTATCTGAAATTCTTTGTAATCAGCTGGTTAGGTGATTGAAAACCGCGCGTAGCGCTTGGATTGTGACTTTGGGCCTACCTTTGCATTATTGGAAATGTAAATCTATCGCATGTCAGAAGCTGAAATACTCCAAGAGTATTCGATCCTAGACCGAGCAAAGAAAAACCCGCAAGCCTTCGGCGAGCTTTATGAAAAGTATTTTGACCGGATTTTTAACTTCATTTACCGCCAAACAGATGACGAAGATCTTACTGCAGATTTAACGTCTCAGTCGTTTCTTATTGCGTTAAAGAACGTAGATCGATATCAGTTCAGGGGAATTCCCTTTTCAGCTTGGCTTTACAAGATCGCGAGCAATGAAGTAAACAAGCACTACCGAAAGCAGAAGCAAACCAAGGTGTTTAGCATTGAAGAGATGCGAATCAGGGAGCTAATGGAGCAGGCCGATGAAGAATACAATGAAGAAATTATTCATCGGTTAATGAATTATTTGAAAGAATTGCCAACAGAGATGCTTCAGGTATTGGAGCTGCGATTCTTTGAAGACAAAGACTTTAAAGAGATCGCGTTTATCCTGGACATT
>DASQTN010000118.1:0-6118 GCA_035641895.1 Chryseolinea sp.
CCGCCACGATATTTTTAGAGTTCGGGCCGGGTATAATTATATGACAGATCCGTATCGTCAAACGGGCAATATTGATCGAAGCATCCAATCATTTAGTGGTGGGCTTGGAATCAGAACAAAAAAATTCTTTGTTGACCTAGGGGCAGTCTTCAGCTCAACAGAAGGCACCCGGTCGCCGTATTATTCTTCCATTGGCACTGACCCGGTTGCCTATCAAAAGTTAAAATCTGCAAATTACATCTTAACATTTGGCCTTACGTTTTAAGGCGGAGGACGGCCTGTAGTTTTTCGAGGGTTGGATCTTCAACCGTGACGTGAGCTTTTCTATAGATCGGCAGTCGTGAGGCGCGGAGCTTATCCAACTTATTTTTTTTCTCTGCATCATCGCCCGCATTTAACAGGGGACGATCGGTAGCCGTTGCTAATCTTAACTTGAGCTCTTCCACCGGTACGTCTAAAAAAATACTTAATCCCGAGTTATTAATGATTTCCATTCCATTGTGAAAACAGGGCGCGCCGCCGCCGGTACCCATTACAAAATCCTGTTGGGCAGCCGCCCATTCACGTAAGACCTCAGATTCCAACTGCCGGAAGTGGTCTTCACCCAGTTCGGAAAAGATTTCCTGGACTGACTTTTTTTCCTTGGTTTCAATTTCCCAATCCATGTCAATAAAAGGCATATGAAGGGCTTCGGCAAGTTGTTTTCCCAATGTAGTTTTACCCGAACCTGACAATCCTATCAAAAATATTTTCATGACAAACTATTGGGTAACCAGCGACAGGATTTGTTCAGCACTAGGGGTATCGTTATGATGCCACATACCTTTTACAGTTCCATTCACCCACAGGGTTATTCCCGGATTTGAACGCACTATGGTTTTTAGCACAGTGGCATCGACAAAATAATATGGAATTGCCAATTGGTTTTCGTGCCGGAACGCTTCGAATTGATCGGCACCAGATGCAGTCATCGCCATCATTTCTACTTTACCTTCCAATGAGTTAATAAGCCCCCTGATTTTGTCGATGTTTTTCGTGGACGCTTTTGAAGCGTCATAAATAATGAACAAAAGCTTGGTGCCTTCAAAAGTCGATTGTGTTACATCTTCGCCCTCTACACTCGAGACGGCATAGTCGGTGATTTTTGCCTTTGTCTTTTCCTCGTTCGTTTGGCGAACACCGACATATTTATGTGTCGTTGTATCCGTTAAGTATTTATCGGACGTAATATGCTCTCCGTTACTTTTCTGCAGAAAGGTATATTCAAAAATTGGTTGCTCGGGCGGTAGCATCTGTTGCGGAATGTTATTGCCTATGCGATACGCGCGGAAGTCAATGAATGGCAAATGCATAACGGCGTAAATGCCTAAAACCAGGCAAAGAATAGTAGTGACGGCGATGACAGCATGTCCCTGGATTGTATACAATACCGGCATGAATCGCTTCCGATACCAAAACAAGTGCAGAATAAAAATTACCAAGATCACATCCTTGATGAAAGACTCCCAGGGTGTTAATTTGATCGCGTCGCCGAAACATCCGCAGTCGGTTACTTTATCAAAATATGCAGAGTAAAATGTCAGGAAAGTAAAAAAGATGATCAGCGCCAGCAGTATTTTTGTTGTGGTCTCCATCCGGTAATTTATCAGTACTGCAACCCCTAGCACTACTTCCAATACAATCAGAAACATGCCTATTTCCAGCGCATAAGGTTTGAATACAAGAAAAAACGAACCGAAATCCTGGGCAAAAACTTCAAAGTATTCTTCCAATTTTATTTCCGTGCCGATAGGGTCGTTGAGTTTAATCAGACCAGAAAAAATGAAAAGTCCTCCTACTAAAAATCGGGAAAACTGGTCGACGAATTTTCTCATAATGAATGATTGGGAGATTGTAATATTGAAAATTGGAAGATTTCGGGTCGTTAATTTTTCAATGTTCCAATCTTTCAATTTTATAATTTTTTTTAATTTCCTAATTTTATTAAAGCGAAGACGGCATAGTTGATCATGTCCTGATAATTTGCTTTCACTCCCTCGCTTACCAATGTTTTGCCTTGGTTATCCTCTATTTGCTTCACGCGCAGAAGCTTCATTAAAATAATGTCAGTTATCGATGTAACTCTCATTTCCCGCCACGCTTCACCATAGTCATGATTCTTATTTTGTAGCAACTCCAAAGTCTCTCTTGATGCGGCATCGTAGTAGGGTTCTAATTCTTCAAAAGTCATTTCTAAAGAAGAAGCATTCTGCAATTGCATCTGAATTAAGGCAATCAAACAGTAATTGATGATACCAATAAATTCATCTTTAATGGGGTCATCGACTCGTTGAGAGCCTTTTTCCTGAATACTCCGGATGCGCTGCGCCTTAATGAATATCTGATCAGTGATAGATGGTAAGCGCAATATTCGCCAGGCGGTGCCATAATCGCGTGTCTTCTTTTCAAAAAGCGACTTGCAGATAGTCATAATTGAGCTGTACTCCTGCGTTGTTTTTTCGATCAAGGGAAATAATTTAGCTGGCAAACTTCTTAATTTGAATCAGAATTCCATCACCGACTATATGAAATCTTGGCTTGAAAATAGAATTTTTTACCCAAATCAGACATTAAACATCGGTGGACGGCTGATACACTTGAAGGAACCTAAAATAATGGGAATCCTGAATGTTACGCCGGATAGCTTTTATGATGGTGGCCGATATGATTCAGACGCTGCGATCCTTGAGCAGACGGAAAGGATGATGAAACACGGCGCTACTTTTGTCGATGTTGGTGGCTATTCGTCCCGTCCTGGGGCGGACGAAATTCCGGTGGATGAAGAAATCAGAAGAATATCAAAAGCCGTTAAATTAATTGTCAAAAATTTCCCTGAAGCGCTTATATCCATCGATACTTTCCGGAGCCAGGTTGCAAATATCGCCATTCAGGAGGGTGCTGGCATGATAAACGATGTCAGCGGCGGAGGGCTGGATTCCTCCATGTTTGAATTAGTGGCGTCGCGACAGGTCCCTTACGTGGTTATGCATATGAGAGGCAACCCAAAAACCATGAATGGACTAACAAACTATGAAAATTTGCCGGGGGATATTCTGAGTTTCTTTCACGACAAGATTCATAAATTAACGTCCCTTGGAATTAAAGATATAATTATTGATCCGGGATTTGGTTTTGCTAAAACTATTGAACAAAATTTTGCCCTCCTGAATTCCCTCCACCATTTCAACCTTCTGGAAAAACCTCTCCTTGTAGGCCTATCCAGGAAATCCATGATTTGGAAAACATTGAAGACAACACCTGAGCATGCGTTAAACGGAAGTACTTGTCTTAATACCATTGCGTTGATGAAGGGTGCCAGGATCCTACGCGTCCATGATGTCAAAGAAGCTTCCGAAGCATGCCAATTGTTTTCATTAACAACCGCAGCATCTTGACGATAATCTATTTTAATATTCAGCGTTACTTCATAAATAGTACATCGTGCGTTAACTTTGTATAACAATGATTTTTCTTTTTAAGATAGGATTTCTTGAAGTTGGCTGGGTTGATTTCGTAGACATTGCTTTAGTTAGCGTTCTGCTCTATCAGGTTTATAAACTCATTCGAGGAAGTATTGCCATGAATATCTTCCTCGGTATTCTCGCCCTTTATTTAGTCTACTTGATTGTACGGGCAGCGGAAATGGAACTGCTCGCCACGATACTAGGCCAATTTATGGGCGTCGGTGTATTGGCTATGATTATTTTGTTTCAACCGGAGATCAGAAAATTTTTGCTGGTGATTGGAAGAGGCACTGAGTTTCGTGAAAATATTTTTAAGACGATTGCTAACTGGAGACATCAATACCACGATGATTTTGACGTTAATGAAGTAATTGAAGCTGTTAAATCTCTAAAGGCAACCAAGACTGGAGCTTTGATTGTTTTTTCGAGGGATACGGAACTGAAATTTTATGCCCAAACCGGAGATGCGTTGGATGCTACAGTAAATAAGCGGCTGTTGTTGTCAATTTTTAATAAAAACTCTCCACTTCATGACGGCGCCGTAATTATTTATAAGGGTCGCATTAAAGCGGCACGGTGTGTATTGCCGGTTACTGAAAACGATCACCTTCCCGCGCATTACGGATTACGACATCGAGCCGCAGTTGGTATGTCCGAAAATACGGATACTCTTATCCTGGCAATATCCGAAGAGACCGGCAGGTTGATCTTAGCCCGTAACGGCAAGTATCTTCGGTTAATCAAGCTTAAACATGTGGAGAAAAAGATCTTGGATTACCTTCATAATAATGAGCCTGTCCGATGGGAAGAACTTTCTGTCGAAGAAAACGAGCCTGCGGAATCGTCGCCTGCCAAAGCATAAATCTTTGTGCTAACTTTCCTAATGGATGTGCCTAGCCCGGCCGCTTCACTGTCATAAGATGATTTACAGAACCTGGTTTTAAACCGTGAAGCCTCTGTACAGGTACTGGCAATTTTTTAAGCTTTAACAGCTCGCATGCGGTCAATTCTATTTTTTATCTGTTGCCCATTGCTCTCCATGAGCCAAGCATTAGAAACGGTTGTTCAGAAAGGTCATGAGCTGGCGGTGGTGGCTGTTGCAATTAGTCCGGACAGTAACTATGTCGCTTCTGGCGGCAAGGACAAGTCAGCGAAATTGTGGGAGATGAGCACGGGCCGCGAAGTGCGGAGCTTTCTAGGGCATGAAGCGACTGTTACCAGTTTAGAATTCACTTCTGATGCAAAAACGCTAATCACAGGAAGCAACGATAAATCTATCCGCATCTGGGATGTCGCGAAGGGGAAAGAAATCCATGCTATTCATACGAATGATTTTGTGACGGACCTCGCTATTGATCCACTGCTACAATTTTTTGTAGTCGCTGGATATGGCAATTCCGGATTGGGCGATTCCATCACGATATACGATCTGGTATCAAAGACCGTTGTTAAAAAAATTTCTGCATCTCCGGATAAAGGGCTGGGAAGTGGTGTCGACGTTTCCATTTCACCAAATGGAAAATTACTCGCAGTTGGTGAAGATAACCATACCATAAATTTATACAGGACTGATGATTGGAGTCTTATAAAAACTTTTCTGCCGGACGAAGGTTGGTGCGGGGGCTGCGGAACCCGAGTCGTTTTCGGTACGGATAATCGAAGTTTATATGGCGCTTCGCATAACGGACCCGTGCGAAAGTACGATCTGGATTCTTTCAAGGTCGTTAAAACTTACGAAACTAAAACCGATGATTTAACAGGGCTTGCCATCAGCAACGATGGAAAAACTTTAGCCCGTTCCACAGCAAAGGAAGCGCGGATTTGGGATACTTCCACTGGAGATTCTCTTACCTCAATTGAAGCTCACGATCAAGGCGAGTTTCATGAAATGGCTTTTTCTTTCAATTCGAAATCCCTCCTGATTACTTCTGACGATAATACCGTTGGCGCTTGGAACTTGGTTCAACACAAGAAAGCGATAACCCTGACAGGATATCTAAACCAGCGCACCAGAGGAGGTTTAAATTATGATCCTAACTTTTACTGGCAATCGGCGATCGCGAAATATATCCGTTTCAAAAATTCGATGTTGATCAGCCGCGACGGCAAGACTTTAATAAAAGGAAAATTCGGTACTAAAGTGAAACAATGGGACATCGCGACGGGAAAGTCTGTGATGGAATTTGTAGGCCACAAGAAAGCAGTACTCTGCTACGACTTATCCAGCGATGGAAAACGGTTGCTCACCGGCGGCGGTGATGGAAAAATCATGCTATGGAAGCTCGATACGGGTGACTCAATTCAGTCCATTCAATCGTATCGCGAACCAATCTTTGATATCCATTTTAGCGCGGATGAAAAAAGCGTAGCTTCTTCAAGCTGGGATGCTACCATGAAGATACACAACCTCGAAACCGGAAAACTTCAAACCTATTTTGATCTGCAAAATGCCTCCGCTTACGAACTCATCTTTCATCCCAATGGTCTTTATCTCTTCACAGCCAGGCTGGACAACACACTTCAAATGTGGGAGACGGACACTAAAAAAGATGTTCGAAATTTTATAGGTCACACTGACATTATATCATCTATGCAGCTAAGCGCGGATCAGAAGG
>DASQTN010000119.1:0-3612 GCA_035641895.1 Chryseolinea sp.
GAACAACCTTCACACCGGCGGCACCACGCACATTTGTTCTGGGTATGCAGTATACATTTATCGGCAAAAATAAGTGAACCTTTATGAGACAAGTTTTTTTATTGATCATGATTTCAGCGACGATCAGCAGTTGCGTAAAAACCAGAGATGACGCGAGAAGAATCTCGTCATCAGTAAATAACGCAGAATCAGTTTATCTAACGCGTGATAACTTCGACAATCCGGTGATCCTGTGGACGGAAAAATCTACCAATGAGTTGACGTTGGTGTTTGCGGTTTCTTACGACGATGGCGACTCGTTTTCCCAAAACGTTTCCGTTGCGCTTGACCGCGATGTTGCTACTCATGCCGAAGGCATGCCCAAAATTGCTTTTAAAAAAGATGGGACAATCATTGTCGCCTATGAAAAGAAGGCACCTACAAAAGAAAACAAATATGCCGGATCGATCTGTTATATAACATCCAACGACCAGGGAAAATCCTGGTCGCGCGAGAGATACATGCACAGCGACACCGTTACAGGACGTAGCAGATCCTACTTCGATATTGAGGCGCTCGCAGATGGAGAAGTTGGTGCTTCGTGGCTTGATATTAAGCTCAATCAAGAAACAGATGGCAGGTCCGTCGTTTTTGCAAAGACGAATGAAGCAGACTTCTTTATCCGGGAGACATTGATTGACTCGTCCGCTTGCCAGTGCTGCCGGATCGATCTATACACTGATATTGATAATAATGTTTTTGTAGCGTATCGGGGTTTAAGAAAAAGCATGATGGGAAAATCGGTTCGCGATATGATGGTTGCCACCTCGACGGATGAGGGTACAACATTTACATCTCCTCTAACAATTAGCGCGGACAACTGGAACATTGATGGATGTCCCCATACCGGCCCAAGCCTTTGCAGTAACAAAGCCGGCCTTGTCACACTGTGGTATACAGAGGGCAACGGTAACGGCATTTACTACGCGCATAAATCAAATAGTCAGGAGGAATTTTTGCCGCGGCAACTTGTTTCAACGGCGGGTCGCCATCCTCAGGTAAGTTCGACCAATGACAGGATCGCAATGCTTTGGGAGGAGAATAGCGATTACAGCGGCAAACCAATAACCACTATTAACTATCGCGTAATTAAAGACGGTAATGACGTCGAGAAAAATATACTGACACCGAAAGATGTTAATGCATTCCTGCCAGTAGTCACCCAGACAAAAAATGGTTTCTTAGTAGCGTACCTTATGATGACCGGGAGTAAAGTTGGAGTATACTTTACTAAGCTATAGCAAATCGAATTGGTAAAACAATAGAGTCCATTAATCGGCGATACACAGCATATCACAATCACCAATTATTATAAAATCCACATTTTACTCTAACGTGAGCATAGGCCTTTATTAAAATTCAGCGGAAAACTTTTTGTAGTGCCTGACATAACCTTGCCCACGGTGAGGTGTTATTTTGGTGGCTTGGGAAATTTAAAAAAAGGCGCAATCCACCCCGCAAGGTGTCGCATTCGTACCCCTTAAAAGTTCCCATTTGATCGTAAATTCGTTAAAACAAAAAGATTCATTCCTATGAAAAAAATAACACCACATCTCTGGTTTGACACTGAAGCAAAGGAAGCTTCTGAGTTTTACACGTCAGTATTTCCTGATTCCAGGATTCTCAAAACTACAGTTCTGCATGACACTCCATCGGGTGATTGTGATGTCGTCTCATTTGAACTTTGGGGACACAAATTCATGTCCATCAGTGCAGGGCCATTATTTGAATTCAATCCGTCTGTCTCCTTTATGGTAAACTTCGATCCACTATTGTTTAAAAAATCATCCTCACCGGAAAAGGAAGCAAGGAAACAGTTAGACCTGGCCTGGGAAAAGCTCTCTGAAGGTGGGAAGGTCCTTATGCCCATTGATAAGTATCCTTTCAGCGAGCGATACGGATGGATCCAGGATAAATATGGTTTGTCATGGCAGCTAATTTTAACTAACCCAGAATCAGATCCACGACCATCAATAATTCCATCCATTCTATTCGTCAACGATAACGTTGGCCGCGCCGAAGAGGCGATCAAGTTTTACCTCTCGGTATTCAAAAATTCCAAGATGGGTGAATTGCATCGATACGGCCCTAATCAAGAACCAGACAAGGAAGGAACGGTTATGTTTGCTGACTTTATCCTTGAAAATTCCTGGTTCACAGCCATGGATAGCGCGCATGAACATAAGTTCAATTTCAATGAAGCCGTGTCTTTCATGGTATCTTGTGATACGCAAAAAGAGATTGACTATTACTGGGAAAAACTTTCTGCAATTCCTGAAGCTGAACAATGTGGCTGGCTTAAAGACAAGTTTGGTCTTTCCTGGCAGATCGTTCCTGCCGAAATGGATCAAATGATGAATGATAAAGATCCTGGCCGGGTAGCACGTGTTACGGAGGCGTTCCTTCAAATGAAAAAATTTGATCTCGCCGAATTAGAAAGGGCGTACGAGGGAGCATAGCTCCAACTATCGTTAAAGCTCCAAAACGTTTTTATAAAGTGCGTAATCACCTTTCATGGCGCGAGTTTGTGGTTAGACAGCCCGGACTCGTGCCTATCATATAGTCAGTTGACGACCGACTTTTAATACCCGTTGCAAGATTTCTGAAAGTGCCCTGGCAATAATCGATCCGAAGCCGTTAACGCTAACTGCTTTTTTCCTATTGGGCATGTTGTGTAGCCCATTCGTTACTATGAGCCAAGACGAAAGGCTCTATGCAAAACAAATTTCGCCTGATGAAACGCCGGATGCCATAAAGGAGGCTCTTAAGAAAGATTTTCCAAATGCCATTAAAGATATCCAATACTACATGGTGCCGGATAACATGGTCAATTCCGAATGGGGTGTGGCAATGAACGAAAGCGTGCGAAAAGGGGATAGCGACTATTACACTGTAGAGATGAAAGGAAGCGGAGGTGGATTTGTCTATGGACTTTATAATAAAAACGGTGAGCTTGAAGTGATGAAAATGGAGGCCAATGACTTTGACCTTCCTAAGGAAATAGTAACCCACGCAACTTCCGGATCATACGAGGGATATGAAATCCAGTCTCAAAAGTATAAATGCTACAAGGTGGTTGACAAAAGGACCAACACAGAATACGTGCAGGTGGAAGTGAAGAAAGATAATGACACCAAGACGTTGTATTATACTCCCCAGGGTGCGTTTATTCGAGAGAAGTAGAATGGTTAAATATTATTCCATTTTAGTTGACGTTATCTTTAAACACTGGACGAATGCCTCGCTAGTGTAATCGCTTAGGCCCGCTCATATGGTTCAAGTCTACTGCGTGCTAAACGCATATGACTTGAACCTATCATTTTTTATAACGCCCCGAAAATAAGTTTACAGATATTCTAGAAACACTTTGTTGGGTTTCGAACGACTACCACTGTCCTGACAAATAAAAGGATAAAAAGACTTGATCCAATTTTACCTGCCGATCACGTTGTGCCGCCAAATAGCAATGACATTTGTATCAGCGTGATGTTCATTAGGATTGTTCTCTAAAAGTCTTTTCTTGATGTCATAAGCTTTTACAAAGTCGTCAATAAGCCCCTTGTCGTTTAAATC
>DASQTN010000120.1:0-3349 GCA_035641895.1 Chryseolinea sp.
ATTGTTTGCGAGAAACGATGCGCTGGTGTTCAAAGAGTATGCGATAAAAACCCTCGGTGTTTCCGAGAAGCATACATTTCTTCTCACCGACGCGACACGAGGTCAGATGAGCCGGGAAATTGAAAGAATTACTGAACTTGCCAAGCTTACGCCGGATGCAGAGATAATTTTTTATTATGCTGGCCACGGGTTGCCCGACTTTGAAACGTATCAAAGCTATCTTATTCCAGTCGACGTAACTGCATCGAACCTCGAGGACGCTATCAAGCTTAGAGATCTGTATGCTAAGCTGGCATCTTCGAAGGCAAACAAAATCATTGTCATTCTGGACGCGTGTTTTAGCGGAGGAGGCCGTGGTGAAAATGGGTTATTAGCGGCACGCACAGTAAAGATCAGACCCAAGAGCGACATTGTTGAAGGAAACATCGTGGCCTTCACCGCGACAAGTGGAAAAGAAGTCTCATTGCCTTTCGAAAGCCAGTCACACGGCTTATTTACCTACTACTTGTTAAGTAAACTCCAGGAGACTGAAGGCAAGCTAACGCTTGATGAACTCGCTCAGCATTTGGAAAGCGAAATCCCGAAAGCATCTTTGCTCGAGAACGGCTTACTCCAACGGCCGCAAGTGTTGGTTTCACCAGAGCTTGATGGAAAATGGATGTCATGGAAATTCTGACAAAAGTAAAATTCGTTTGTATCACACTCGTTGTGTCGCTTTGCACGTCCCCGGGTTTCGCGCAAGATGAACAAAGGGTCGAGCGTGTTAAAGGAGAATGGATTATTTCCGATGATATCACTCCGCTTCAGGCCAGGGAGAAAGCCATAAGGCAAGCGAAAGCCGAAGCGCTAAGACAGGCAGGCGTTTCAGAATACGTCTCGGAGTCAAATCTAATGTTCAAAACAGAGTCAAGCAATAAATTAAGAGATATCCATGAGTCATGGACGTCCATTGACGTATCAGGTGAGATCTCACAATTCGAGGTGGTGGACGAGCGGAAAGCGATAAACGAATTCGGAAATCTATCGTATGAAGTATGGATCGACGCCACCGTTATCCGGCACCAAACTTCCAAGGATCCTGGCCTTAATGTTGACGTCAATGGCATTCACGAAAGCTATCATTCACCTGACGAATTGATTTTCGACATCATGCCTTCAAAGGAAGGTTTTCTAAATATTTTTATACTAGGTGAAGATGAAAGTTTACACCTATATCCCAACAAGTTTGAAAAGCGGGAAAAGTTTGAAGGGGGAAAACTTTATAAATTTCCCAGGTCGACGGCATTAGACTATGAAGTCAGCTCCAAGGACAGCATGGAAGTTAACTATCTGGTTTTATTATACACGAAGGTTGAGATTCCATTCCTGGAAGAGGAAACTCCTGAAAAAATTTTACAGTTCATTGCCAAGATCGATCCATCACAAAAATGGCTAAAGTCCTATTCAATTTTAATTCGCCAGAAATAAACGAGGAGCGTGTTACGACTGTTTTATTTCTTTAATCCTGTAATAACGACATTGCCGGTCCCGCCCTTTCTACAAGGATAGCTGAACTCGCGCTCTATGGATTTTTTGTCGTTTATGATCGCATAGAAATGGTCAAGAAATTTTACCGTTGACTTCACATAGCCACGATCCAGTAAAGGACACGTTGTGTACACCTCATAAATTTCCTTTTTCTTTTGGTTGAAGAGTGCAAATGTGTCGTCGAGCTGAGACAAATCGGTGAGGCAGTATCCCCGATATCGCCGTTCCTTGATTGACCTCAGCATTAATTCCTGTGCAGGCTCAGCATACGGAGCGCCGACAATTCCAGCGTGATCAAAGTCATACGCAACGGTAGAGGGAAGGCTCATGGAGTCCGTGCTAAGCAGTTTTATATTTTGATAGTATTGCACTGACCAGTCAGTATTTGCTATAAGGTATTCAAACACGGCCAGCTTGAAAAAGTCGTTTCTTTCTGTTTGTTCCGGTCTTACCAATTTTCCTTTTAGGATCACTGCCCTATTTCGGCGCGCCATATCGTCTTCGTCTTCCAAAAGGATTCCATAGAGCGGATCTGATGCTTTTCCGTCGTCTTCATAAGTAACTTTTACTAATCGTGTCCGAAAACTTTTTTCAGTGATCAAATTGTAGAGCTTGTAAACAAGGTGCTCATATACGACGTATTTGTCGTCGACACAGGGAGTAACTAACTTCAA
This sequence comes from Chryseolinea sp., assembly GCA_035641895.1. Lineage (GTDB taxonomy): Bacteria > Bacteroidota > Bacteroidia > Cytophagales > Cyclobacteriaceae > Chryseolinea. The sequence continues at coordinate 2,202 of DASQTN010000120.1, forward strand.
TTTGTCCTGATTTTTAAAAATCGAATTTTCAGGTGTATCGCCTTTGGAGAAGTTAAGCATCAGTGGAGGGTATCGGCAGTTTCCTTGCGTCCTTCGAAAATGTCCTCGGGTCTTTACTTTTATCGGAATAGATATCTTAGCGCTGTCTGCGGTCCTGTACGATAGCGTGATAGGGTGGTACTCCATATCATCGGACCTATCCCGAAGCAATTCCCGCACGTCACCCGAGAAGTGAAGTTCAAGGACGTCATCATCTTCAAATAAGCCCTGGGGTGAGTTACTCGTTTGCTGTGCATTGGTACTTATGCTTACATGAAGCAGGACCAGCGCAAGGAGAACAGGCGCTTTCAATACCCAAGCATTTCGATTTTCACAATTGAATCTCATCCGGATTTCTTAGATGACGGTTGGTCCTACCTAAGGTAGCCAAATTTGTTGAGTCTCCATATAAGATAATTTATTTGCTATATTTAGTTATGGATAAATCCTCAATCTTCACCTTGTATTTTCTTTTCCGGCTTTTGATTAATGCATTAACGATGGTTGTTTTGATCCGTTACGTTTATTACAACACGTATCAAAAGAAGGATTCATTTTTTACTTTTTTTCTACTCAATTTCATAGTGTTCCTGTTGGCATACATGCTGGATAAGACAGGAGGATTTAACTCAATAGGTAGCGCGTTTGGTTTACTGGCAGCTTTTTCCTTATTGAGGTTTCGAACGGAAACGCTCACGATGAAAGATATGACGTATCTCTTCATCATAATGACACTAGGCCTTATAAACTCCGTAATGAAAGGGTCGTACCTAGAGATAGTTCTTTTGAATGCAATGATTATTGGAGCGGTCTACATTGTGGATGGTAATCGTTTCATTCGAAATCAACAATCGAAAACCGTCGAGTACCATTCGCTGGAAAATATTAAGCCTGATAATCAGGCTAAACTTATTGCTGAATTAAAAGATCGAACGGGCCTTGATATTCAAAAAATAATGATAGAGCACATCGATTTCGGCCGGGGTAAAGCATTGATAAAAATATATTTTTATTAAGTATGCCTCGGTTAGCTTCAATTATACTTTTTTTCATTGAGCTAATATCAATCGACGCTGTTGCCCAGAGTTCCAAGCATCCCAAGGTTTTTG
>DASQTN010000121.1:0-3281 GCA_035641895.1 Chryseolinea sp.
ATCAACACCTCGCACCTCAACACTTCAACACCTCCAACATGAAAATATTCAATAATCCTCCGAAAGAAACCTGGCCGGAACTGACACAACGTCCTCAGCTGGAATTGGAATTTTTGGAGAGTGCCGTACGAAATTTACTGAATCGCGTAAAGAAGTCGGGGGATAACGCACTCCGTGAGTTAACACTACAATTTGATAAAGCGTCAGTGCAAAACTTTTTGGTTTCGGAAGAAGAAGTACAGGAGGCGGTGAAATCCATTCCAGAAACATTGCAAAAATCTATTCGAACGGCCGCCGCGAACATTGAAAAATTTCATGCTTCACAAAAAAGAGATTCACCGGCGATAGAAACTATGAGGGGAGTGACTTGCTGGAGAAAGGCAGTACCCATTGATAAAGTCGGGATCTATATTCCCGGTGGTTCGGCTCCGTTATTTTCAACAGTCCTCATGTTAGGCATTCCTGCAAAACTGGCGGGATGTCGCGAAGTGGTATTGTGTACTCCACCCGATCCATCAGGGAAAGTCAATGCAGCAATCTTATTTGCAGCACAGCTGGTGGGTGTTACTAAGATATTTAAGGTGGGAGGCGCACAAGCTATTGGCGCGATGGCTTACGGCACGCAGAGTATTCCGAAGGTGTACAAGATCTTTGGGCCCGGGAATCAATACGTCACTAAAGCAAAACAACTGGTAATGGAAGACGGATTGGCAATCGACATGCCTGCAGGCCCGTCCGAAGTGTTGGTCATGGCGGATAGCACCGCCAATCCTTCTTTTGTAGCAGCAGATCTTTTATCGCAGGCAGAACACGGTGAAGATAGTCAGGTAATTCTTGTAGTGAGCAGGGAATCGCTTATTGCACCCATTCAAAACGAAATCGAAAAACAAATCGGATTGCTGCCACGAAAAGCAATCGCTGAACGTGCTTTGGTAAACAGTCGTGTCATCCTTCTGGATAATGAACAAGACGCGATTGACTTTGTAAACGAATATGCTCCCGAACATCTCATTATCAATGCAAAAAAAACTGAAGAAATCTCTTCAAAGATTACAAACGCAGGTTCTGTTTTTCTCGGTAATTATTCTCCTGAAGCAATTGGCGATTATGCGTCCGGAACCAATCACACGTTGCCGACAAATGGTTATGCAAAGGCATTTGCTGGCGTAGCTTTAGAAAGCTTTATGAAATACATCACCTACCAGCGTCTGACCGAAGAAGGCATTCTTGCGCTTGGTCCGGCCGTTGAACAAATGGCAGAAGCCGAACAACTTATCGGTCATAAGATGGCGGTAAAAGTCCGGTTGGATAGTTTATCAGGATGGTCTGGATAGTCAGGATGAACAAAGTTAAATAAGACAAATCCTGTTCATTCTCTTAATTCTGACAATCCTGGTAAAAAATGACTGCACCAAATACACGAAACATGGCGAATAAAATTACCGCAGCGGACGTAATGAACTTAGTTCGTAAAAACATATTGGACATGAAGCCGTATTCATCTGCCAGAGATGAATTTAAAGGTGAAGCTGAAATCTTTTTAGATGCAAACGAAAATCCATACCCCTCTGGATATAACCGATATCCCGATCCGTTACAATGGAAGGTTAAGGAGAAGTTAGCGACCCTTAAAAACGTGGAACCTGAACAGATTTTTCTCGGGAATGGAAGTGATGAGGCAATAGACCTTATCATCCGCGCATTTTGTGAGCCATACAAAAATTCCATATTGATCACAGATCCAACGTACGGGATGTACGCGGTATGCGCGGAAGTTAATGCAGCACCAATAATCAAAGTCGCGTTAACCCCGGATTTCGATTTGGACCTTGACAGACTATTTGCGGCCATCACCAATGAGACGAGTGTTATCTTTTTTTGCAGCCCGAATAATCCCACCGGGAATCTATTGAGCCGTGACAAAATATTGACAGTGTTGGAGCGATTTCAAGGGATAGTAGCGATCGACGAGGCATACATCGATTTTACGAATACAGAAAGTTTTACAAGGTTGATACCAACTTACCCAAACCTTATTGTTTTACAAACCTTTTCAAAAGCATGGGGCTTGGCCGGACTAAGACTTGGAATGGCCTTCAGCAGCAAAGAAGTGATAAATGTTCTGAACAAGATTAAGTATCCGTACAATGTTAATATTCAGACACAGGAGATTGCACTCAACGCATTACTGAACACCACTAAAAAAGAAAACAGCGTCAAAGAAATTATTGCACAACGCAGCGCGCTGGCCAAAGAATTAGTGAAGCTGCCGATTACCGAACACGTTTATCCATCGGATGCAAATTTTCTTCTTGTAAAAGTCAAGGACGCTCCCGGCACCTATCGGTATCTCATGGACAGAAAAATTATAGTACGCGACCGCTCTAAGGTGACGCTGTGTAAAAACTGCGTTCGCATTACCATTGGGACACCGCAGGAAAATAACAATCTAATTGCCGTATTGAAAAATCTATGAAAAGAGTTTTGTTTATCGATCGCGATGGCACACTGATCATCGAACCCGAAGACCAGCAAATCGATAGCCTGGAAAAACTGGAATTTTACCCAGGCGTTTTCTATTGGCTAAGTAAAATCGCAAAGGAGACGGATTTTGATTTGGTTATGGTTACAAACCAGGATGGATTGGGTACAGCCAGTTTCCCGGAAGAAACATTTTGGCCCGCCCACAAGAAGGTTATGAAAGCCTTTGAAAATGAAGGTATAAAATTTTCTGACGTTTTGATCGATAAGTCTTTTCCACATGAGAACAAGCTGACGCGCAAGCCCGGTATTGGAATGTTGACGAACTACCTCAACGGAAATTTTGACCTTAAGAATTCATATGTCATCGGCGACCGCGTTACCGATGTTCAACTTGCAAAAAATCTTGGAGCAAGCGGAATATTGATCAACAATGGAAGTCTAGCCCCGAAGGTTGACGAAGGTAATCTTAAAGAATGTTGTGCCCTGATTACAACCGGCTGGGATAACGTCTACAGGTTTTTAGCGACGCCCATCCGTAAAGCATCTGTCGTTCGAACGACGAAGGAGACGGATATTAAAATTGAAATCGATCTTAACGGAGAGGGTAGGTCAAGCATCTCCACCGGAATCTCATTCTTTGATCACATGTTGGACCAACTCTCCAGGCATGGAAACATAGATTTAAATATTCAGGTAAAAGGTGATTTGCATATCGATGAACATCATACCATTGAGGATACAGCCCTTGCGTTAGGCGAAGCATTTCTACGTGCCCTTGGAGATAAAAGGGGAATCGA
>DASQTN010000122.1:0-10880 GCA_035641895.1 Chryseolinea sp.
GCACCGGAACTATCACCGAGACAGCTGGTAGGTGTTACCACGTGTGTCACAGATAATGTATTGTTAAGACGAAGCGTAAATGTCTTATCCACTGAACAACCTAACGCATCCGTTACTTTCACGCTGTGGTTACCGGCTCCAACATTTTGCAAATCCTGTGTGGTCGCTCCGTTACTCCATAAGTATGTATACGGACTTACACCGGTGGTAGGCGTGATGTCAATAGCTCCATTGTTTTGTGTGCAATCAGGATGACGCAGAGACGATTGCACAGCAATCAAAGCACCATTTGTCAATGCAAATGTTTTTTCAGCAAAGCATCCAGCCGCATCCGTAACTTTTACCGTGTAAACTCCGCTGGCAACACCAGTTAAATCCTGATCCGTTGATCCGTTGCTCCATGCATACGTATATGTACCCGTTCCCCCCGTTGCAGTAACGTCAATCGAGCCGTTTACGGCGCCGCTACAAGCTGGATTCAAAACTGCTCCAGTAATATTAATCGGCGGTGACGAGGTAATTTCCTCGCTTAATGTTAAGACGTTACCATTAGCATCTTTAATTGTAACTGAATACTTTCCGGCAGCGAGATTTTGTGCTGCAGAAGTGTTTGCACCGTTCGACCATGAATAAACAAAAGGAGCCGCGCCATCTTGGACGACTACCTGTAAATCACCATCGTTGCTGGAAGAACATGTTGCGTTTTTCTTTTGCAAAGAGGCCAATAACGTTGAGCACGTTTGCGTGGTTGTGTCGGGTTTTTCAGTGTTTAGTGTATCATATGTAGAACATTGCCCGAATTTATATGCTACCACACCGAGATCCTTAATACATGAGCTACTCGAGCACCACGTAAATTTAATAGTAAAGCTATCGGCTTTGCGTTCACCGAAACCACTAATATCGTCGATCTTTAAACCGTAAACTCCCGTTGTACGGTCTTTCCCAAAGACCATTTTCCAACCCTCAGAATTCCATAAGTCTTTTACTTCGCCGCAGGGAATGGCAAGTGAGTAGTGTGAAAGACCATAAGCGCGAGTACCATCATATGAAACTTTGATCTCATACTTAATACAGCTTTCAGAGATTTGTGTTTCTTTCACAATCTCCGTTGAATACGCATCTCCGTTACACGTAGGCTTCTTTCGCTTGTGCGCTGATGCTGTGACTGCCATCAGCAAGCACAACAGCACCATTAAAATTGTATAGTTTTTTTTCATAGTGGTTAATTTGCTCGTGTATACCAGGTGATGAGCAAGATTGCAGTATTTGACAGGGAGCTGAAGTTTACGGCTACGAATGGAAATAAATAACCGGTGAAATGGGATTACGGAAAAGACCGCAATTTTTTTGCTTCGTCTTGATGTGGTACAGTGGTCTTATTTAGAGGTTTCAAGAAATGAATTTCCCATTCCGCATTTCCTCTCTATTTTGGAATTAGCAGTTATGCTTAACATTTTTTCGATAGCGAAGTATACAACGGTGTAGATACCCGTCACGTAATGTGTATACATTTTTAAGATTCTCCGCATGCGGTAACTAAAAGAGGCAACAAAAACATTGCCTCTTTGAATGACGAAACGGGGGTAAAAACTTTTAAACGAAAAATTCTTCCGAAATTATTTTCCCATCCTTGACCTGGTACACACAAAGCTCGGGTGAATTCATTCTTCCTTTTTCCTTCATTGTGATATCCATCCTCAAGGTAAATGCGATACTGTTGCCCGCGATAAGCGGTTCGGAGACTTCTATGCTGTGAATTTTTTCGACCATAGCGTCAAAAGTTTTGCCTTTCTCTTGAATAGCCTTAAGCCCTTTCGTCTCCTTCGGGAAATCCTCCGTTTCATAAGGTTCAGTGCTCATTGCATTTTTATCATACAAGTCGTTGTGGGCACCATCCCAGTCCGCTTTACGACAGTAGTCAACCAGCTTTTTCGCAACTTCTTTTGTTTCCATAGTCATATTGTTAGGTGTTTTGTGTGAAGTAAGTGACCTCAGGTGTCAACCCTATGTCATCAGAAACGCTTTTTTTGATTTTTAAAATTTAACCATATGGAGGAAATAATGTTGCGTTCCCTGAGGGAAGTGATTTAAGTAGCGATTTTTTTATTAGGTCTGATAAATTCCTCGATACAAGTTCTCACTACCAAGCTACGGACGTAAGGAGGCATGAGGCATTTCATTCCAGGATGTTGCATTTCACACGATTTTTCTTTAATCTCATTGAATAATTTAGAGCCAACCTAAACTGCATTCTGATGGACGGCTTCGTAACATTACGCAACGATTTATGGTGGTTTCGTCCACTGTTAGTCCTTCTCGGATTGTCGTCGTTTATTGTCTACGCCACATGGGCAGCGTTTCAAGGCGAACATTATGCCATCGGCCCTTATCTCTCGCCATTTTATTCTCCTGAGATTTTTGGTAATTCTCCACACAGCTGGTTTGGCCCCAAGCCATCTTGGTGGCCGGCGGTGATACCTTTTTCTCCCGCGCTTTTGATCCTATGGGCACCAGGTGGTATGCGGTTTACCTGCTATTACTATCGCGGCGCTTATTACAAATCGTTTTGGGCTGACCCACCTGCTTGTGCGGTCTCTGAGCCACGAAAAAAATACTGGGGTGAAAATTCTTTTCCTTTGATCATGCAGAACATTCACCGCTACTTTTTATATCTGGCAATCATCTTTGTTATTATTCTTGCTTATGATGCGTGGAAGGCAATGTGGTTTACGGATCCGACGACGGGTGAGAAAACCTTTGGTATCGGGGTGGGTACATTGGTGTTGACGCTTAACGCCACGCTGCTGGGCGGATATACATTCGGCTGTCATTCCTTCCGCCACCTTGTTGGTGGATTTAAGGACCGTCTTTCAAAGTCGCCCATCCAGAAAAAGGTTTATAACTGTGCCAGTTGCCTCAACAGGCGCCACATGAATTGGGCATGGTTTAGTTTATTCGGTGTCATGTTCGCTGACGTTTATGTAAGACTCTGTTCGATGGGAATTTGGACGGACTGGAGGATATTTTAATGACAAACTATCAAATACATTCTCACGATGTTCTTGTTATCGGTTCCGGTGGGGCAGGCCTGCGTGCGGCGATTGAAGCTTCGGCGGCTGGCGCATCCGTTGCGGTAATCTGTCGATCCTTATTAGGTAAAGCACATACGGTAATGGCGGAAGGTGGCGTTGCCGCCGCGCTTGGGAATGTCGATGACCGCGATAATTGGAAAGTTCATTTTGCGGATACGATGCGTGGAGGTCAATATCTGAACAATTGGCGAATGGCGGAGCTGCATGCAAAAGAAGCCCCTGCCCGTGTGAAAGAGCTGGAAGCGTGGGGCGCCGTCTTTGACCGGACGGACGATGGAAGAATTTTACAACGTAACTTTGGTGGACATAAATATCCGCGCCTGGCCCATGTAGGTGACCGCACAGGGTTAGAGATGATCCGAACACTGCAAGATTATGTCATTCATGAGAAGGTCGACATTTATCAAGAGTATACCATTATTAGTTTACTGAAAGAAGAGGGGAGGGTAGTGGGGGCATTTGGTTACGACCGGGAAAAGGGACTGTTCAAAGTTTTTCAGGCAAAGGCGATAATCATCGCTACCGGTGGTATGGGAAGGATCTACAAAATTTCCAGTAACAGCTGGGATTGTACTGGCGGTGGTATTTCGTTAGCGTATCATGCGGGTGCAGAATTGATCGATATGGAATTTGTCCAATTTCACCCAACGGGTATGGTGTGGCCGCCCAGTGTTCGTGGGCTGTTGATAACTGAGGGGGTACGCGGCGAAGGTGGAGTGCTTCGAAATAATCAGGGCCGTCGGTTTATGTTTGATGATATACCGGAACTTTATAAAGGTCAAACGTCAACTGACGAAGAAGAAGGATGGCGATACACGCAAGGGGATAAAAATGCCAAACGACCGCCGGAATTGTTAACGAGAGACCACGTTGCACGATGCATCACACGTGAGATAAAAGAAGGACGAGGATCACCGCATGGAGGCGTATTTCTGGATATCGCGTGGATCAAGGAAAAAATTTCCAACGCCCCGGAACATATCAAACGAAAATTGCCCAGTATGTATCACCAGTTTAAAGAACTGGCTGGCGTTGATATTACAAAGGAACCTATGGAAGTCGGGCCAACAACCCATTATATCATGGGTGGTGTTCGTGTTGACGCCGACACTCAAATGACTAATGTCGAGGGATTATTCGCGGCAGGTGAGTGTGCCGCAGGTCTTCATGGCGCGAATAGATTGGGAGGCAATTCCCTGTCAGACCTTCTCGTTTTCGGACAACGTGCTGGGGAATTTGCAGCAAAATATGCTAAAGGTACTACGATTGGAAAAATCAACGATGAACACTTGAAGGAAATTTCCGCGTGGGCATTGTCCGCATTTGATAAAGGTTCTACGTCAGGCAGTGAAAACCCATTCCAAATTCAAACCGACTTACAGGAAGAAATGCAAAAGTTGGTGGGCATTGTTAGAACGGAAATTGAGTTGACCGAAGCCATCCAGAAGATCAAAGATTTTGGTTTGAGGATTACTAAAGCCGGTTGTTCAGGAAATCGGGCTTATAATCCTGGGTGGCATACAGCCCTTGAGTTAAAGCACATGATCACCGTTGCAGAAGCCATTTCGAGAGCTGCGCTCGAGCGTAAGGAAAGCCGGGGTGGACACTTCCGCGAAGACTACGAACAGAAAAGCGATGTGTTTGGGAAAGTAAACATCGCCATCCGGAAGAATTCGGATGGGAGTATGGAATTGAAACAGGTCCCGAAACTTAAGATCCGGGACGACCTGCAGCAAATCATCGAAGAAATGAAATAATGCCGAAAGTCATTTTTAATATATGGCGTACCAGTTCAACTGGTGGTGAATTTCAGGAGTATAAAACTGAAATTACGGAAGGCATGGTCGTGTTGGACGCTATTCATCAGATACAGGCGGAAAGTGCCAACGATATGGCTGTACGGTGGAATTGTAAAGCCGGAAAATGTGGATCGTGTTCTGCTGAAATCAATGGCCGGCCCAAATTGATGTGCATGACCCGCATGAGTGACTTGCCCGAAGGAAAGCCTGTGACAATTCAGCCGATGAAAGCGTTTCCCGTTATTAAAGACCTGGTTACCGATGTGTCGGTAAACTTTAGAATCAAAAAGAAAATAAAACGATTTAAACCTCGTCCTCCCGATGCGCCAGATGGAACGTGGCGAATGGATCAGGGAGATATCGACCGTATACAAGAGTTCCGCAAATGCATTGAATGCTTCCTTTGCCAGGATGTATGTCACGTGATCAGGGAACATCATCTTGAAGAAAAATTCGCTGGACCCAGACATTTGGTTTACGCTGCCGCACTAGAGATGCACCCCTTGGATATTGAGGACCGGCGGGATGATTTGAAATCACAACATGGTATTGGTTTTTGCAATATCACCAAATGCTGCACGACCGTTTGCCCTGAGGGAATTCATATTACAGATAACGCGATAATTCCTTTGAAGGAGCGAATTGCGGATAAATTTTATGACCCACTGATGAGGTTTTTCCGTATATTTAGTAAGTGAGTAGTGAGAACGTAAACTTAAGCTTTTTCAGCCATGCAACCAGTATCACAATCCTTCGAGACGCCCGTTTTTGAATTAAAGCCGCTCTCAAAAGACAGTATAGAACCTGCCATTGGTAAAGCCGAACTTTACCGTTTACTAAATCAACCCCGGCTTGCAGAAAGCATTTGCCTCGATGTGTTGGATATCGATCCGGGGAATCAGAAGGCCTCCATCGTTTTACTATTGGCACTCACAGACCAATTTAAGCAAGCTTCGACTAAGGCGTCGCGACAGGCGCTGGGATTAGCAAATAGCCTAAAGGATGAATATTCACAGGTCTATTATGCCGGTATCGTTCACGAACGGCAGGGTGCCGCGGCCTTGAGTTCTTCGTTACCGGGGGCGGACTTTGATGCATATACCTGGTACCGTGAGGCGATGCAGTTGTATGAAAGGGCGAATGAAATTAACAAAGGAGAGAATGACGATCCGATTCTTCGTTGGAATACCTGTGCTCGCATCATCATGGAGAACCACTTACATGAACGGCCGACCGAGGATTATCAGACGATGCTCGAATAATCAACGCCTGAATACGCCGCACAATCCCATAACTTTTTCTTGCAGCCATTGCCTTTCAAGTATTTTTAACGCGAGGTAGTTAAAACTACTAAGTTCATATTTCTCTTTGCCATTGTAATACTTGCAAATTCTTGCAGTCAAAAGATCACCAGCAATTTTTTTGTCGATCACCCGTTTAAGAACCTCCAGTTAATTCAAAACTGTTCAAATTAAATCGCTTACATGTGCGCCGGTTTCAAGCATATGGATGTACCTTATTAAAACTTATATACTGACTATCGGATATTCGAAAAAAAGCGATTTTTTAAGTATTTTGATTTATATATCTTGTCCCGCTTTTAGATTCAGCGATTGGATTACGTGTCAGACATGAGGGCTTTCAAATTTTTTGGTCTTTTCTTAATAATTTTTAGTTGTGTTGAACCCTATCAGTTCGTTATCACGGATGAGTCTCCAATTTTGGTTGTCGAAGGTTATATCTCGGACAAATCTTTTAACGAAACGCAAAAATATCCTTCGGATGGAAGGTATTTCAGTATTAAGCTAGCAACGACAAGCAATGTTACCAACGTCCGGTCTACTCCTGTTGTCAACGCGGTAGTCAAAATTTTGAATGAAAATAATGAGGAATGGATATATCAGGAATCAATTTCGCAAAAGGGACTCTATGAGCTTTACGCTCCCACGTTTTCCGCGGAAGTGGGAATGAAGTACAAATTGCAAATTTCTGTCGCGGAAGAAATATATGAATCGTCGTGGGAGGCATTGCCTGCAACGCCAGTGCCCCCGATCGGAAATATTAGTTTTGTTGAAAGTGAAAGCGAGCGGTATGTCGTTGAAGCCGGTGAAAAAGTACTGCGTACGATCAAAGAAATAAAAACCCATATTGCCGTAGGAGAAAATGTATCTGGCCAACCGATATACTACCGTTGGAAATTCACGCCAATGTGGGTTTTTATTGCGCCGCTTTCGCCGAGTGTGACACGCCCAGGATACAAGTGCTGGGTAACTAGCCGCGACTATCTGACTACCTATGCTTTGCATCTTGACAACACTGGAGGATATGAAAAGGAACTATTCAGTGTTCCGACGATCGCCAACGAAAGAATTTTGGATGATTTTTCAGTACTGGTGCAACAATTTTCAATGTCTGAAAGTAACTACTTCTTCTGGAAAGAAATGTACGATCAGAATGAAGGGAATGTCCTCCTCGACCAACCACCTTTTAACCTTCAAACCAACATTAAATCACTGTCCGGCGAAAGGAAATCCATTGGCTTTTTTGGAGTTTTTCAGGAGCAAGCTATTCGCTGGCATTTCAATAGAAGCCAGCTGAGTTATCGTGTGGAGAATGCCTTCAAGGCTGGCTGTGAGGTAATTTATGGTCCGCCCGTTGGAGGATGCCCAGAGCCGACTCCCGCATACCCTGCCTGCGCATGTAAATACTGTCTTGATTATCCCTCGGGAGAGGCGACCAACATAAAGCCAACCTGGTGGCCGAAATAACAGTGAGAATAGAGTTGGATTAGACTGAAAGGATTGGCTGGAAAAGATGAATTTCCGCATTTCTATCCAATAAATTACGGATATTTCTCAATCCTTCTAACTTTGTGCCCACAAAATCAACCCTATGCTATTGGATTTTGAAAAGCCTATTGCGGACCTGGAAGCGAAACTTGGAGATATGACACATCTGACGAGCAATAGCGATCCAGAGGTTCAAGCCGCCGTTAAGGCACTGGAAAAGAAAATCTTAGAATTAAAAAAGGAGACTTTTGCCAACCTTACGGGTTGGCAGCGTGTCCAGTTGTCCAGACATCCCGATCGTCCCTATACACTGGATTATATCTACGAAATTACTACTGACTTTATTGAGATACATGGTGATCGGAATGTTGGTGATGATAAAGCGATGGTCGGCGGATTTGGTAGCATTGAAGGGCAGACGTTTATGCTTATCGGTCATCAGAAGGGTCGGAACACAAAGCAACGTCAGATGCGGAACTTCGGAATGGCCAACCCTGAAGGATATAGGAAGGCCTTACGCCTGATGAAAATCGCAGAAAAGTTCAATAAACCAATCGTTACGTTTATTGATACACCCGGCGCATTTCCTGGTCTTGAAGCGGAAGAGCGTGGCCAAGGTGAGGCGATCGCCCGCAATCTAAAGGAGATGTTCATGCTCAAGGTCCCTGTGATCTGTATTGTCATTGGGGAGGGCGCGTCAGGCGGCGCTTTGGGCGTAGCGATCGGTGACAGAGTTTTGATGCTGGAAAATACGTGGTATTCGGTGATTTCTCCGGAGTCATGCTCATCCATCTTATGGAGAAGCTGGGACTATAAAGAACAGGCCGCTGAAGTATTAAAACTCACGGCGAAAGATATGTTAGCCCAAAAGCTCATTGACGGCATTGTAAAAGAGCCGCTTGGGGGCGCACACGTTGATGTAAAATGGATGGCTAATGAAGTTAAGAAGGTCATAAAGACAAATACAAACGAACTTTTTAAATTGAGTCCGGAACAACGGATCGAACAGCGTATAGCCAAGTTCGAAGCGATGGGCGTGTTTAAGGAGTAACCAGTAATCTGGAAAAAGTAAGAGGTAGTTAGTAAGAGGTTGAGCTACCGGACACCGACAACTGATTACCTGATGACCGATTACTATTAATCATTCCATGCAACTCCACATTATAGAGACTGGTTATTTTAAACTTGATGGTGGCGCTATGTTTGGCGTTGTTCCAAAATCCATTTGGCAAAAAACTAATCCTGCAGACGAGAAGAACTTGTGCACATGGGCCATGCGTTGCCTTCTGTTGGAGGATGAAGACAAGCTAATTCTGATTGATAATGGAATCGGCACCAAACAGGATGAAAAATTTTTAAGTCATTATTATCTGCACGGCGATGTTGACCTAATAAAATCGATACACAACGCGGGGTTTAGTGAAAATGATATCACGGACATGTTTCTAACGCACCTTCACTTTGATCATTGTGGCGGAGGGGTAATACGGAACGATGGAAAACCTGAACTGACTTTCAAGAATGCTAATTATTGGTCAAATAAAGATCATTGGAATTGGGCCATCAACCCAAACGCCCGTGAAAGAGCAAGCTTTTTAAAAGAGAATCTCTTACCAATGGAGGAAAGCGGAAGTCTCAAATTCATCGATAATGAAGGGAGATCACCATTTTCGGACGTTGACATAATTTTTACGTCAGGGCATACAGAGAAAATGATGATTCCCAAAATCCATATTAACGGGAAAACCGTTTGTTATATGGCCGATCTATTGCCGTCAGTTGGGCACATACCTTTACCTTATGTCATGGGGTATGATGTTCGCCCACTGGTAACACTTGCGGAAAAAGAAGAATTTTTGTTAGAGGCCGCAGACAACGAGTACATTCTTTTCTTTGAGCATGATCCTATCAATGAATGCTGTACAGTAAAGAAAACTGAGAAAGGTGTACGATTGGACCGGGTGTTTCGATTAAGTGAAGTTATTTAATGAGTGTCTGCTTGGAATGAACGCCTTTTCCGGTTCTAATGGCTGCAAGTTCAGAACCACGACCTAGAAAATAGCTGTCTGCTAAGCTGTGCGCTGAACGCTTATGAAAATAGGAATTGCATTATCGGGAGGAGGAGCGAGGGGTATTTCCCATTTAGGAATTTTGAAAGCGCTGAACGAATTCGGTGTCCAACTGGATTATATTGCCGGCACCAGTACCGGCGCGTTAGTGGGTGCGCTCTATTCGTATGGCCTGTCACCGGAAAAGATTCTTGACATTATCATCAATACACGTTTTTTTTATTCACTACGTCCCGCCTGGACATGGACGGGATTAGTGAATGTGGATGGTTTACAGGAGCTGCTTCTGCGAATAATGCCAGAGAATTCTTTTGACGCGCTTAAGATACCTGTGACCATAGCTGCTACAAATTTGAAAAGAGGCAAAGCGGAATATTTTAATTCTGGTGAGTTGATCCCACGAATATTAGCGTCGTGTTGCGTCCCCGTTATATTTAATCCGGTACGGCTAAATGGTGAGATGTATGTTGATGGTGGGATCATAGACAATCTTCCATCAAAACCATTGCGCGCGAAATGCGATTTATTAATCGGCTGCAGTTGTAATTTTGTCAGTGATGATTTTCAGGTTAGAAATTTTCGGTCAGTTATTGAGCGCAGCCTTTTAATTGCGATCAATGGTAACACAAACATAAGTAAGCAAGAATGTGATATTATGATTGAACCGCCAGGTTTAGGTAACACCAGTGCGTTCGATGTTAAGAAGATGGAAAGTTTATTCAACATCGGTTATGAATTCGTAATAAAAAATTACAGTAAAGAGGATTTCACTTCTCTAAAGCGGCGCTAGCCCTTAAATAAAATTCATCGTTTTAGTTGTGGAAATACATCCACAAACACGTGTAGCGATATGGACGATTTTGCGACGCCGTTTGACTGGCAATTTTTCCGTTTTAACCAATAGAAATCGCGCTACATGGATTCACGTCAAATGCATATTTTCTTTTGGTAAATTCGCAGGAAAAAAAATTACAGTTTACCTATGAAGAAAATTACTTTTTTAGTTATTACCGCGTTTGCCTCAGTCGGCGCATTTGCACAGTTCAATCAAGGAAGAATGCTTGTGGGTGGAAGCGCTGAAATTCGAACAATGGCCGACAAGGACAAATCCGGTGGAACTACGGTCAC
>DASQTN010000123.1:0-2215 GCA_035641895.1 Chryseolinea sp.
ATGGGAAACGACCCTCTACCGGAGTGTATCTGGTTTTTAGTGCAACCTCTGACGGGAGCGAAAGCATTGCTGGAAAAATTGCTATCGTGGAATAATTTCATATTTAAATTACTACCACGCGGATAATGAAGTGTAACTTTCCTCCATGTTGCATAAAACGCGTGGAGTTGTATTTAGATTTACAAAATACGGTGAGACGTCTATCATTGTGACCTTATTCACTGAGTTGTTCGGCTTACAGAGTTACATCGTCAATGGTGTGCGGAGTAAATCAGGTAAAAATAAAATAGCGCTTTTTCAGCCGCTCACATTATTAGACCTGGTGGTCTATCACCGGGCCAATGCAAATATCAATCGGATCAAGGAAGTAAAATGTTTATATCCCTACCAATCGATTCCCACGGATATAAAAAAATCTGCGTTAGCAATTTTCTTAATTGAAGTGATCAATAGAACAGTGAAAGAAGAAAGCCACGCGCAAGAGTTGTGTGATTTTTTCATTCGATCCTTCATAACACTCGATCAGATGGAAGAAAGGACAGAGAATTTTCACATTACCTTTCTTTTCAAACTAAGTCGACTTCTGGGATTCGGAGCACATCAGGTTAATGAAGTCCTAGGAGCCCGTGTTACAAGTTTAGAAAATGAAAAGGCAATAGCCCTGCTTCTTCAATCTGAGTATATGGATTTTGTATCAATTCAAAATCACCAACGACGTGAAATCATTGACCTGGTGATGAAATTCTACGCCGATCATATGGAGAACCTCGGAGAAATGAAATCTATTCAAGTGCTCCGAGAAATACTATGACTTTGTCGATGGTATGTCTTACGCCAGGCGTTTAGCAACCTCTTCCCAATTCACCACATTCCACCAGTTAGCCACGTATTCATTCCGCTTGTTTTGATACTTCAGGTAATACGCGTGCTCCCAAACGTCGAGACCTAAAATTGGTGTGCCTTTCAATTCGCTGGTATCCATAAGCGGATTATCCTGATTAGCGGTTGATCCTATTTTTAGTTTTCCATTCTCATTCACAAGCCACGCCCAACCCGATCCAAAACGGGTCATTGCCGCTTGGGTGAACTGTTCTTTGAACTTGTCAAAAGAATCGAACGAACCGTTAATAGCATCGGCCAGCTTTCCGCCTGGAGTCTTCATTTCCTTCGATGGGTGCATCACCTGCCAGAAAAAATTATGGTTCCATGCGCCGCCGCCATTGTTCTTAGCTTTAGCAGAGAGTTTAGAGGCATTACTGAAGAACTCTTTTTCTGTTCCAAATGAAATCTTGTCGGCAGTAATTGCTTCGTTTACATTTTTGATATAAGCGGTATGGTGCTTATTGTAATGGATGTCCATAGTAGTTGCATCAATTGAGGGCTCCAGCGCATTGTATCCATACGGCAAAGGCACTTGGGAAAATTGCAATGCACCAGGCAAATTTACTGAGTTGCCAAGGATGGACGAATGTGATGTTGCTGCTGCGATGATCGGAGAGCTTGCAACTATGGCTGTAGTTTTTAAAGAGTTCTCAATAAACTTTCTGCGTGTGGTCTTCATACTCTGATGCGGTTAGATTAAAGTAAAATTACTTAAAAATATTTAGCTTGCGGAAGCTCCATAAAACGACCTGAACAATGCAAGAGATTTTATATGAAACAATCCCTTCACTTGATCTCGATGACTTCCATAGGGGAAACGCTTCTACGAAGCAAAGGTTCGTTGAAACACTGGGCGAAGCCTATAATAATATAGGATTTGCTGCCATTCGAAATCATTTTCTTTCAGCAGACATGCAAAGTCGCCTGTACGACGCTATCAAAAAATTTTTTGCGCTCCCCGACGACGTTAAAAAGAAGTACGAGCTGGCTGGCATCTCTGGTCAACGAGGTTATACTGGCAAAGGTAAGGAGCATGCCAAGGGGAGGAATACAGGAGACCTTAAGGAGTTTTATCACGTTGGACAAGAACTTCCGCCTGATAAACTGGCAAAGGAAAATTATCCACCGAATGTCTGGCCAACGGAAGTTCCAGAATTCAAGGCGGCAGCGGTAGATGTTTATAACGCGCTGGAGCAAACAGGAATATACATGTTACGGGCAATCGCATTGTACCTTGAACTGCCGGAAAAATATTTCGACGATAAAATTAAAGAAGGAAATAGTATTCTTCGGCCGATACATTATTTTCCAATAGAAAATCCCGATGCCGTTC